>JBBRQX010000074.1:0-9013 GCA_038225745.1 Pseudanabaenales cyanobacterium
ACGTTTACCTACAAATCAGATGGAAATTGTCATCACAGATAAAGCGCGATCGCAATTTCATCACCATCATACAAAGCCAGATCAACAAACTTCCCTTCCACAACATGACCATTAACTAGCATCTGTTTAACAGAACTATGACTAGTCACCGTCAGCGAAAGCACCTTACCGCGAAACTTGCGCTGTGCCGTAAACCCAGACCACGCCGCAGGAATATGCGGATCGATGATCATCCCTGTAAAAGTCGGCTGGAATCCTAGAATATAATCCACACCGATTCGCAACATCCATACCGCCGTACCTGTCAGCCATGAATGACTTGCCTGACCTTGAGTTTCATGATCGGGACTGGTCACATATTCAGGATAAACATATGGCTCAGTTTCAAAGCGATCGCATTTCTGATCAGTCGCTTGTGAAGAATTAATCGGCATCATCCGTTGATACATTTCCCAACCAAATTCCACATCACCATTGAGAAGTGAAGCTAATACAAACCAAGCCGAAGCATGATTAAATACTGCACCATTCTCTTTCTTGCCAGCGACACAACGACTAATTAAACCAATCGTATCGTCGATCTCAGTAAAAGATGGCGCGACAATCTGCATTCCAAAAGGCGTGGTGAGATGTTCGCGACTACTCGCCATCGCTTGATCAGCGCGTTCTTTCGGTGCAAGTTCCGAAATCACCGCCCATGATTGCGCGTTCAAAAAGATTTTGCCCTGAGTTGCTGTCGATACGCCAATCGGTTCGCCATTGTCACGAAAAGCGCGTAAATACCATTCGCCATCCCAACAAATGTCATTAGTAACTTTGCGAAGATGCTCGTAGAAGTTTTGGAATCTATCGAGAGCTTCGCGATCGCCTTGATGTTCACATACTGGTAATGACTTATTCAAAACATAGCCCAAAAAGAACGCGCCCCAAGTGGTTTCGCCCTTACCCTCAGAGCCAACATGATCGAGCGTATCATTCCAATCACCCGTAAAAATGCGTGGCATTCCCCGCTCACCTGTATTGGCGATCGCAAAATCTAGCGCCCTCACCAAATGCTCATAAACAGTTCCCGAACTAGTATCATGATAAGGAACAACGTCTTCTAAAATTGAAAAATCAGCAGTTTCCTTGAGATATTCGATAATCCCAAAAGGAATCCAAAGCGGTGTATCCGAATGATTAGTACGTTCGCCCGTATTTGTCAGCACAAAATAATTATGTAAAGTCGAACCATCCTTAAATTGGAAGTTTAGAGCTTTAATTAATCGCTCTCTCACTCGCGCAGGATCGACCATCACCACACCGAGAATATCTTGGAAGCGATCGCGCATTCCCGTTCCAAACAACAATCCACCGTGATAATAGCCCGAATTTCGCGCCATATCAAAAGTGACAGCAGCCTGATACTGATTCCAAACATTTAACATCGCATTAAATGCTGCATCAGGTGTTTGCACCTGTACACAGGATAAATGTGCGTCCCATTTGTCTTTGAGTTGAGCGAACTTGCGATCAACAACTTCCAGTATTCCCTTTGCAAGGGGGGCTGGGGGGGTCTTGTCCCCCTCTCCTGCGGGAGAGGGGCTGGGGGTGAGGGCTGGTTTCGCTCCTTTTGGGGTAATCTCTAAAACTACTGCAAAATCAATAGAACTATTCGCACTCAAGGAAATCTTCGATTGCAGCGCCACCACAGGATCACCAGCCGTAATTTCTGTATTTTGCATAACCCCAGTTTCCACTGCCACAGGATTCGCTTCTGATCGCCATCTGCCAATAAACTTATCGAGACTGCTATCAAAACCCGAAATAGGCAGACTTTGTGAGAAATAAACTTGATACTTCCAATCAATATTTGGTTGCTTAACAGATACGCCCTTATTCAAAACCCAATAGCGGCGAGTCGCCACCAATGCTTGCAAGTCTTGATCAAAATGAATATCAGTAAAATGCTTATCATTTGGTTGATTAATCTGATCGTTGAGAGCATTGCCCATCAACAATTCTAAGAAAGAATAAACTTCTAAATCTCGCGATCGCCCCGATAGTTCCGTTAACTTCACCCGCCAAATTTCGGCATTCGTATCAGTCGGCACGAAGTAAGTAATTTCCCCACGAATGCCATTGATCTCGGTCGTGATTTTGGTGTATCCCTGCCCATGACGACATTCATAAAAGTCATAATCCAAATCAATGGTGGGAGCCCAACTCAGTGACCAATACTTCCCCGTTGCGACATCCTTGATCATCACATAACGGCCAGGACGATCCCAAGGTAATGCGTTATAGCGCATCCGACTAATGCGGTTGTCGCGAGGTGATTCCAAAAAGCTAAAGCCACCTCCTGTATGGGAAATCAGCCCCGCGTATTGGCTATTCCACATGTAGTTAAACCAAGGACGCGGGGTGCGCGGATTTGTAATCACAAATTCTCGATAATCTTCGGTGTAATAGCCATATTGATTTGCGATCGCCACGATAAAAAATATTCCTATAGTTGATGGTTATCAATCATTGAACCATAGACTGTCTTAAAACCAAAAAGTGAGTGGCGGCACGAAGCGCCGCCACTCACTCTTTGGTTCTTGATTTGCCCTAATACGCATAGCGACAAGATCTCAACTCTGTTGAGTAATCTCAGTATCATTTGTTAGTACCAGTCCTCGATAAATTTGGGCGATCGCGAAGGTGAGATTGATACTCTTTAGCTCGATCATGTCGCCTTCTTTGTAATTAATAATTATCCATTCGCCATTCTCTTTTTTGTGATAGAGGTCTATCTCAATGCTAGTAGAACTAACTAATAAGTAATCCTGTAATACAGGATTATTGGCATATAGTCGAAATTTTCCACCGCGATCGTAGGCTTCGGTGCTAGGTGATAAAACTTCAACAATTAGAGATGGATAAGTAATATATTGAGTGCTGGTTTTGTCGCGACCGTCGCAGGTGACACTGACATCAGGATAGGTGTAGTTTTCGGTTTTGACAATTTTTACCTTAACGTCAGAGTTGCCAACGATGCAACTGCTAGAACCTAAGTGAGAATCAAACATGGAAGCGAATCGAATGGCTATGCGTCCATGATTAATGCTGCCACCACTCATGGCATAGACTTGACCTTCGAGATACTCGTGCTTATGGAGTTGCTTTTCTTCCCAAGCAAAATATTCTTTGGGAGTGAGTTGAGGAAAATTTTTTCTAGCTGCAATCATTTTTTTTAGAGATAAGAGATCTTTTATATTTTAAGCGATCGCATACACATCACAAAAAAACGTAGGGATTGAGCAGTTGCGCCACTATTTCTCAACTCCCCATCAAAATATCGACCCGCGAATGCTCAACTCTCTTCTCTAAAACTGGTAAATCATTTTCCAATTTAACTTTTGATCTGCCGAAATTTCAGACTTCTAATCTAGTTCATTAGGAGAAATTAGGGCTTTCAGACTTTAGAAACCATTTAAGAATTGCTTGAGATCCCCCCCAGCCCCCCTTAAAAAGGGGGGAGAATTAATTCTTCCCCCTTTTTAAGGGGGATTGAGGGGGATCTTTTAGAGCTTTTAACCTTAAAAAGTAATTCTTAAATGGACTCTTAAACTTTTGCCAAACCGCTATGACGTAATAAAGGCGCTGTACTTGGTTCGCGCCCTCGGAAGGTTTTGAAGACTTCCATAGGATGTTTACTACCGCCAAGGGCAAGCACTGTATCGCGATAAAGGCGACCTGTAGAAGCGATCGCCTCATCATCTTCTAGTCCAGCTTCTTCAAAAGCAGCAAAAGCATCGGCACTGAGAACTTCGGCCCACTTATAGCTGTAGTAACCTGCGGCATAGCCGCCTGAGAAAATATGTCCAAAAGAACAAAGGAAGTTATCTTCAGGCAATGGTGGAATTACCATTGTGGTTTCGGCAAGGCGCGATCGCAATTGGGTCGGAGTTTCTGCGCCGCCGCTTTGATATTGATGATGCAATTCGATATCGACGAGGCTGAAATGCAACTGGCGCAGCATTCCTGAGCCACTCATGTAGTTTTTGGAAGCGATTAGCTTCTGATAATAGCTTTCAGGGAGGGTTTCGCCTGTTTCGTAATGTTTTGCCATGCCGAACAATGTGGCGCGATCGTAACACCAGTTTTCCATAAACTGACTGGGCAATTCCACCGCGTCCCATTCGACATTATTAATGCCTGAAGCACCTGCATAATCAACTTCAGTCAGCATATGCTGCAATCCATGCCCAAATTCATGGAATAGCGTTTCCACTTCGCTAAAGGTCATCAGGCTAGGCTTACCATCGACGGGTGGCGACTGATTGCAAATCAAGTATGCCACGGGTAGACGAGTAATGGATTTGCCATCTTCCATCACTTTGGCGCGACCAATACAATCATTCATCCATGCACCGCCACGCTTTTCGGCAGGACGACTGTAAGGATCGAGATAGAAATAGGCGATCGCTTGATTTTGCTCGTTCTGAATTTCAAAAAAGCGTACGCTTTCATGCCAAACAGGAGCAGTACCATCTGCCGCCACCACGGTGACACCAAATAAGCGCTTAACTAGCGCAAATAAGCCTTCTAAAACTTGAGGCAATGGGAAATAAGGACGCAACTCTTCGACAGTGAAGTTGAACTTGGTTTCACGCTGACGCTCTGCCCAATAGGAAGTATCCCAATGCTTAAGCTCGACTGCTTCTCCCTGCGACTTCGCAAATTCTTGCAATTCTGCATATTCGGCGATGGCGGCGGCATAACTGGACTGGCGCAGTTCTTCTAGCAATTTCTCAACTGCTTCGACATTGGGAGCCATCTTCCGCGCGAGACTGAGTTCGGCATAGTTGGTATAGCCGAGCAATTCTGCTTTTTGTTTACGCAATGTGAGAATGCGATCGATCAAGGGTGAATTATCGAACTCTCCACTAGCAGCACGACTAACCAAGGCACGATAAAGTTTTTCACGAAAATCGCGGCGGCGACTATGCTGCATAAATGGAACATAACTAGGATGGTCAAGGGTAATGCACCAAGGGCCATCTTCGGGCGTTGCCTTTGTATCGCCATCTAAACGAGATGCTTGAGCAGCTTGAGCTAGCAAACTAGGTGGTAAGCCTTCAATTTCTTCGGGAGTCGTCAGAGTCATACTAAATGCTTTAGTAGCATCAAGTACGTGGTTAGAGAAGTTGGTAGATAGTTCCGCGAGTTCCATTTGGATCGCGTTAAACTTCTCTTTCGCTTCACCTTCTAACCCAACACCTGATAACTCCGCATCCCGAATTGATGCTTCGACAATCCGTTTTTGAGCAGGTTCGAGACTATCCCAATCAGATGAAGCATGAATCGCCTTAAAGGTCTTATAAACAGGCTGACTCTGGCTAAAGCGGTTGAAAAATTCAATAACTTTGGGTTGGACAACCTTGTGAGCTTCGCGCAATTCGGCACTATTTTTGACACTAAGCAAATGCTCGATCGCACCCCAGCCCCAACCAATGCGTTCAGTCAGACGCTCTAATGGCTCGACTAATCCCGACCATGTGGGCTGGACATTGGCTTCGAGTTCGGTTAGTCCCTGATTGGTTTCTTCAAGCAATTGGGTAATCGCAGGAATGACATGTTCGGGCTTGATCTCTGGGAATGGTGGTAAACCTTTGCCAATTAGAAGAGGGTTAGCGGCTTCACTCATAAATAATCTTAAAGATTTGTAAAATAATTACATTAATTATACAACTTCAGAAATTCTATTTACTTTTCTTGAAAAACTTAAAACCCCAAAAGCTGTGGCGCACGCCCAGCGTGCGCCACAGCTTTTGGGTTTTTATTAAGCCTATCTACTTAATTAAGTTAAAATGAATTTCGCATACTGCGGTTTACATATAGGCGATCGCGACTATGTCTGTACAGTTCAAAATCCATCAAGACACCATTGACCAAGTAAGTCAAAAAGCAGACATCGTCGATATCGTGTCTGAACGAGTTGTGCTACGCAAAAGTGGGGCAAATTTTCGGGGGGCTTGTCCTTTTCACAATGGTACGAATGCCACAGCGCTGACGGTGAATCCAGCACGGCAGATGTATCACTGCTTCAACTGTGAGGCCTCGGGCGGTGCGGTGAAATTTTTGATGGAGATCGATAAGCGATCTTTCTCTGAGGTGGTGTTGGATTTGGCGAAACGCTATAATGTGCCGATCCAAACTGTCGAGCCTGAAAAAGCTAAGGAAATCCAGCGTCAAATATCCCATCGCGATCGCTTGTATGAAGTGATGGCCCTGACCACTAGTTTTTATCAACATGCACTCTATGCGCCCCAAGGTCGAGCGGCTCTGGCTTATTTGACCGAAAAGCGGCAAATGAGCAAAGATACAATCCAGAAATTTCAACTGGGTTACGCACCTGCGGGCTGGGAAACCTTGATGGGCTATCTGGTACAGCAAAAGCAGATTCCGATCAGTTTAGTCGAACAAGCAGGTTTAATCGTTCCGCGCAAAACAGGGAATGGATTTTACGATCGCTTTCGCGATCGCCTGATGATTCCCATTCACGACACCAGAGGACGGATCATTGCTTTTGGTGGGCGATCGCTTGGTGATGAAGAACCAAAATATTTAAACTCACCTGAAACGGAACTCTTTAGCAAAGGGCATGTTCTGTTTGGGATGGATAAGGCGCGGGAAGCTATATCTAAATCCGATCAAGCGATTGTGGTCGAGGGATATTTTGATGCGATCGCCTTACATCAAGCGGGAATCGAACAGGCGATCGCCACGATGGGAGTTGCGCTCAATGCTGACCAAATGAAGCAGTTATTGCGCTATACCGAATCAAAGAATGTAATTTTGAATTTCGATGCCGACAAAGCAGGGATCACGGCGGCAGAAAAGGCGATCGCGGGTTTTAAAGATTTAGTTTTTAATGGAACCGTACAATTACGGGTTTTGACGAGTCCCGATGGCAAAGATGCTGATGATTACCTCAAACAACATAATGCTGAGGCATATCGGAATTTACTCAAAAATGCGCCACTATTTCTCGACTGGCAGATCGATCAAATTTTGGCAGGGCAAGACCTTAATCAAGCTGATCGCTTCCAAAAGAGTAGTCAGGCGATCGCGCAATTATTAAATAATCTGCCCGTTGATTCCTTCTTTCGCACTCACTACATCCATTCTTCGGCTCAAAAATTATCTCAGGGTAATTCTTATCTAGCACTGCGTTTAGAGCAGGATCTCCGCCGTCAATTACGAAACACGCGCTGGAATAGTAACAAGCCTGCACCTTCCCTAACGACAACAACCAACGCACTTCACATTGCCGAAACACAACTTTTACAAATCTATCTCCATTTCCCACAGCATCGTGCTTATTTATATGATGAAATTGCTGAAGAAGAAAATATTGAATTTACGCAATCCAATCATCGCTATCTTTGGCAAGTTATCCTCAACTTGCTCCAAGAAAATAAAACTTCCCTTGCCTCAGAAGAACCCTACCCCGATCATCTTGTTCAGCAATTACAGATCTTCTGTGCAGAAACAGAAGCTGTTGCTCAACAATTACAGCATCTGCTCTGGCTTGATGAAAACTCACGCATTGGTTTATTACGCCCACAGATTGTCGTGAGAACGGCGATCGCTAAAATTCAATACATCATGTGTGAGAAACATGAAAAAGATTGGCTAGATCTATTTAAGACCAAAGATGTGATTACTAATCGAGCCTTTGGTTATGAATGTCAAACTAAGGCTGAGGAAGCAAGGCAACGTAAAGCCGAGATTCGTAAGCAGATTGAAGTTAATTATCTTGATTTGTCTGGTACTAGCATAAATGAAAAGAATGTGATTGAATTTTAATTTCAAAAGGGAATGCTTCGCATTCCCTTTTGAAATTAAAATTTTAAGTCAGGGCATCAGGATCAATACCAAGTTCGCGTAACTTTGCCGCCAATATTTCCGCCTTTTCAGCGCTCCACAGGAGCAACTTGCCAGATTGATCGCACCAACGCAACCAATTTATTGACTGTCCTAATCGCGTTCCTGACCAAATCCCTAAAAATAGTTCTAATTCTGGAATCCATACCTGTCCTTGAGCATTAGCTTCTTGGAGAACATAATGACCATTTTGCAAATAGCGCACTTCTAAGCTTGGTACATGGGGATCGTAAGTAACATAGGTGGGGACTTGCAAAATTTGTTCGTAAAAATAAAGCTTGCCATAGGGATGGGTTGATCTAATCGAAAATTCACTACCTTCAGTTTCTGAAATAAATTCCATCACGATCGCAACAGGATCGCCTTCTAAATTAGGGGTATAACTGCGTCGCGTTATCTCCTTCCTAACGGGATAGACATTAGGTGCATAAAACCAATCAGGTGCTTTGACAATAGTTCTATTATCAATAGAGACAACCAAACCGAAATTAGAACCAAAGAGCATTTCTGGTTGAATCAGCCCTGCTGCGCCTAAAGCATCAGTAATCGCCGCCGCTAGATTTGGTTGTTGAATATTTTCCACAGGTTCATCAGGCAACAAAAAGTTGGCGGGTAAAGCTTCCCAAGTAATAATTGGTTCGTTTTTGATCGACGGGACTTGGAGAACCATAAAATTGACCTCAACCGCAAGGTTTAAGTAAAAAGGCTGTACCGCACGCTGCGCGTGCAGTAAAATTTTTCGGGTTTCATATTTAATTTTAGTATAGCGCTGACTTATTGATTAAATTTGAGCAACCAACCGATCGCACCACCAGCCATCACTAACCAAGCCGAATTAAACTTAGGGAATTTGAGCAAAATCCCTAAACTAGCGATCGCTACAATAATTGTCCAAATATCAATTAGAGTTCCGCGCCCTAATTCCCATGCTACGGCTGCCATCAAGCCAATGGATGCAGCATTCACGCCATCGAGAAAACCTGATGTCCAAGGCGATTTGCGTAATTTTGCCACAAAGGGATTAATCAAAGGCACAAGAATAAATGCTGGTAAAAATATGCCAATCGTGCCAGCGATCGCCCCTAAATTTCCTGCC
>JBBRQX010000075.1:0-8995 GCA_038225745.1 Pseudanabaenales cyanobacterium
ACTTAGCTATTTATTTGCTTATGGCAAATGGTTTAGGGCGATCGCGGCAACAGGCTATAACTGGCGCGATTATGTAATTTTACAAATTCTTACCTCTGACAATCCCTTTAGTCAAAAGGCTCAAACCACAGATCTCGATTCGTTGCCTGCGTCATTGCTCTCAGCCGCCAAGCAAGATCTGCAAGTTTTGGAAGAGCTAAGTCTATGGGGCGGGAACAAATTAGTAGACTTGATCGAAGGGTTTGGCGATCGCCCTGTAGTTTGGCAATTATTAGAAAGCGATACGTCAAGGCTTTCAGGAGCTAAGCGATCGCTAATGCTTAAATTTCAAGAAACCGATGACTGGACGCAGCTTTTACCAGAATTAGTCGATTATTACAAACACTCAGGTGCGGGGATATTTACCGACTACGATGCATTTCGTTGGCGCAAAGGACATCTGGAGGGAATTGCTTATCCCCATCTGGTGCAACTATCTGATTTAGTCGGCTACGAGTCGCAGCGTCAGGCGCTTTACAAAAATACGGAAGCTTTCCTATCTGGCTATCACGGGTTACATGTCTTACTCTATGGCAGTCGCGGTACGGGCAAATCTTCGATGGTCAAGTCATTGATGTATGCCTATCGCGATCGCGGTTTGCGCTTGGTCGAGGTCGCCAAAAACGATCTTAAGGATCTGCCAATCATTGCCGATATTTTGCGCCAAGTCCCACAGAAATTCATCATTTTTGTCGATGACTTGTCATTTGAAGAAGAAAGCGAAGACTATAAGGCGTTGAAAGCTGTTCTCGAAGGTAATCTTTCCGCACAGCCCCATAATCTCTTGGTGTACGCAACTTCCAACCGCCGCCATTTATTACGCGAATATTTTAGCGATCGCCCTAGCCTGAGAGATCTTAGCGATCGCCAAGAAGTCAATCCTTGGGACACGATGCAGGAAAAACTATCTTTAAGCGATCGCTTTGGCTTAACTCTGACATTTCTGCAAGCCGATCAAGAAATTTATCTCAAAATTGTGCGCCATCTCGCCAAACGCGCAGGTATTGATTTACTGGAAGACGATCTAAATTTTCGAGCTTTGCAATGGGCACCTCGCCATAATGGTCAATCAGGACGAACTGCTCAACAATTTATTGATTATTTACAAGCTGATCTACAAACGAAAAGGTGATATGCTTAGAAGCCTGTGAAAAAATGACAACCTCTGTAACTAAATAGATAAGTAACGGTTATGACAAAACGTACTCTACGCGGCAGCGTCCGCAAAAAGAAGCGCACCTCTGGATTTCGTGCCAGAATGGAAACCCCTACAGGTCGTCGAGTGATCAGAGCTCGCCGTAGCAAAGGTCGAGTCCGCATCACGACTGTATAAGATTTCTTAGATTAAATTTATCAACTTATTCGTACTTAACTTGTACTTGTTAATTTTCTAGTGCTTCCCAATCAAAACCGTCTACGGCGGCGTGAAGACTTCGCAAAAGTATATGCCAATGGCGATCGCTACAGAGGCAGTTACCTAAATTTGCGGATTCTTATTGACAGCAATGATCCCTTAATCAGGATAGGCATAGTCGTTAGCAAAAAAGTCAGCAAGTTGGCGGTAACCCGTAACCGATTTAAGCGCCAACTTCGCGCCATTTTTCGTCAACTTCTGTCACAATTAAGAGATGGCTTACAAATTGTGGTGACAGTAACTACTGCTCAAAGCAAACCAAGTTATCAAGAAATTTGTGACGATCTGAAGAATTTATTAGCAAGGGCGGAGGTTTTGTAGCATGGCAGTTAACGAGGAAGTCTACTATGAAGGCGCACCACACATTGGCGATCTAATTATTAGCTTGCTGATGAGTATTTTTGTGATTACAATTCCTTTCGGCGTTGCCGCGATCACAAGAGCGCTCTGGTTGCGCTACCGCATCACTAACCGACGCATTACCGTCACAGGTGGGTGGATGGGACAAACTCGTACAGATATTGTATATGCCGAGATCTCTAAGATCGTTACTGTTCCTCGTGGCTTAGGCAGTTGGGGCGACATGGTACTCACACTTAAAGACGGCTCTCGCCTTGAGTTAAAGTCTTTGCCCAAATTTCGCGAAACATACGAATATATCGAATCGAAGCTAAGCCTCAAAGCGCAAGACAGAAGCGGCGCAATTGGCGGTCAAGCTTAAAACATTAAGGGTCGCATACTAAGGCTAAACTTGTAAGAGTTAAACCAGATGCGATCCAATTTTTCGTTAGTGATTAGTTCTCAATCTGATGCAAACCCAAGAGTAAAGTAGAAAATGGATTTCGGCGTAGGTTTTCTTTCCAACAACATCATGTTGCCTTTCCTAGATTTTTTCTACGGTCTCGTGCCGAGCTATGGATTGGCAATTATCGCATTGACTTTGGTTGTCCGTTCTGCGCTGTTTCCTGTCAGCGCTAATCAGCTTCGCAGTATGCGCCGCATGAAAATCGCCAACCCTGTGATGCAACAAAGAATCAAAGAAGTGCAAGAGCGCTACAAAAATGATCCTGCCAAGCAGCAGGAAGAAGTCGGCAAGGTCAACTCAGCCAACTTCAAAGAATTTGGTAATCCTTTGTCAGGTTGCTTACCTGCGGTAGTTCAATTACCGATCTTGTTTGCGCTGTTTGCAACCCTAAGAGGATCGCCTTTCGCGGACATCAACTATTCCCTCAATTTTCAGATTGCAGCAGAGGCTCCTGAAAGTCAGGCTCAAGTTGCCCGTCAGCCTTTTGCATCGCCTAGCCAAAACGTTTACTTTGCCGATCGCGTGCATTTCCCAGTCTTGGCAACCGCAGTAAATGGTACAAATCTAGCGATCGGCGAGCAGTCGAAAATTGTCTTGCAAACTTCTGAAGGTAAGGATTTCAACGCTTTATCTACTGAATACCCAGATGTAGAAATGACAACCCGATGGAAAATTACCAAGGGGGAAGAATTTGCTGAAGTTCTAGACGATGGCACAGTCATTGCCAAACAAGCGGGTGATATTACAGTCCAAGCCACAGTACCGGGGCTAGCATCCAATAAGGGTTTTCTATTCATCAAGGCTCTCGGAAAAACTGGGGCGACCAATCCTGATGGCAGCGTTAATTGGGACATTGTAGCTATGGTTTTGGGATTTGGGATTAGCCTTTACGTGAACCAAAACATCTCTAGTGGATCTACACCCAAGCCCAGTAATCCTGCTCCTGAGGCTTCGCAGCAAGACACGATGAACAAACTCACGCCAATTATTTTTTCTGGCATGTTTTTGTTTTTCCCACTGCCTTCAGGTGTAATGCTTTACATGTTGATTGCGAATATCTTCCAAACTTTGCAAGCCTTTATCGTGGCAAAAGAACCATTACCTGAAAACCTCCAAAAATTTGTTACAGCTTCCGCAAGCGCTGCTGATGCTAATACTAGCGTCAAGTCAGATGCTAAGACTAAGACGACAACTGTAGTTGAAGACAAGGACAGAGATGGTAATAGCCCAACCAAATCTGCATTGCCATTTGAACCCAACTCTTCTAAGAAAAAGAAAAAAGGTTCTTAATTAAAATGGGTGGCGCTTTACGCCACCCATTTTAATATTGCAATGTATAGCTGTCGCCATTCTTGTTCCCCAAAAGATGGTGGCGGCGCTCCGCGCCGCCACCATCTTTTGGGTTTTGATTTGTCCTGATACAATTGGCGACAGCTATACTTAAAAGAAATTTAATTAGGCAAGTAACGTTTATGGAAAGTGCTTCTGCAAGTGCAAATTGGCTGCAAGAGCTTTTAAGTTTGATGGGTTATAAAACTTCGGTTGATACTCATCTTGCAGAAGCATCTCCAGAGCAAGTTAAGGCTAACTCTAAAAGCTATTGGCTGCATATAAATGCTGATGGTTTGCAGGATCAGCAAATTCAGCGCTTAATTGGTCAAGATGGTATGGTAATTGATTCTTTACAGTATCTTGCTAGCGTTCTTTTGAACTACCACTCATCGACTGAGACCGCAGCGCCAGAAAGCCATGATTTCTATACGGTCGAATTAAATGGCTATCGATCGCAACGTTTAGCTGATTTGCAATCTCTGGCAGAACAAGCTGTGCAACAGGTTCGTGAAACGCAAACTGAGTTTGCAATTAGAAACTTGTCAGCAGCCGATCGCCGCCATATTCATCAGCTTTTAGAAAATTTCCCAGACGTTGAAACACAGAGTCAGGGTAGGGAACCAAATCGTCACTTGATTGTTAAGTTAGTGCAGATCTAATGGAAAAGCTATATATACCTCAAATTGCCAAAGCTGTAGAAGCGACTGAAACCTTTGAATTCAAAGAATTAATTGAAGGGCTAGACACGTTAACACCTGCACAAGGGGTGATCAGTGTCCGCCATGTTGGTTCATTTATTGAGGTGAGTGCCAAAGCTTCCACGATTATGACTTTGACCTGCGATCGCACGTTGGTGCAATTTAACTATCGATTAGTAATCGATAATTCCGAGATGATTTTGCTAGCTGTGCCTTTGCCAGAGAGTGAGTATCCTAGAGAGCGCGAAATCGAAACAGACGACCTTGTTGAGTCTTTACCGCCCAATGGTTATTTCGATCCTGCTGCATGGTTGTATGAGCAATTTCTCTTAGCTATTCCCTATCCAAAGATTGCACCCGATGCACCTGCTCTTGAGATAACAGATACTAAAGCTTCTGATAATTTAGCTGGTATAGACAAGCGTTGGGAAATTTTAAATTCTTTAAAATTATCTGAATAATTCAAAAAAAAGCGACGCAATGCGCCGCTTTTTTTGATTTATGTAGCGCAAGCAAATAACTTTTCTAGTTGGGCTTTTTCGGTGGGGTTTTCGATAGTTTGAGCGATTTCCTTAGCCCGATCGCGTTGACTGATCGCCCAATAGGTACTGCTGATATCCGAGTAAGCTCTGGAGCGAATATTGACATCGGGAGCAGTTTTGGCGATCGCCAGACTTTCTTGTAAAATCGGCTCAGCTTTGTCAGTTAGAGCAAATTCACCGTAGGTACTGGCAAGAATATTGAAAGCAAAAAGACGCTCAACTGGTTGAGGTAAACTTTGGGCGATCGCAGAAGCTTGATCCCAAGTTTTAGCAGCCAGTTCTGGCGATTTGAGAGTTTGATATTGGCGACCAATTTCTACTAATAAAGTAAAAATATCAATCGAGGGAGTCACTGCACTTAAACCCTGTAGGCTTTGATCAAATAATTTAATCGCTTCATCGGCTTTCTTATCCTTGGCATAGGCGATCGCCACATTGGCAATACCCACACTTTTCTCAACCGATTTAGGATCGAGATTACCAATTACTTCTAGGGCTTTGTCATATTGTTTAGAAACTAAATATTGACTAGCGACTAGAAAAAGCGATCTCGTTTTCAAAAGTTCGGCATTAGCGATCGCGGCTTGTTCGACAGCTTTAGGATCGGGGGCAGTTTTTTCGTCTTTAGGGGCATCTTTTGTTGAGGCTTTATTTGCTAGCTTAGGAGCAGATTTTTGGACATTCTTCGCAGATTCTTTAGCTGAGGCGATCGCATTATCACGGATGGCATCAAATTCTTGGAAAACCGCATCTAAGGAAGCCAACGCCTTGGTATGATTTCCCGCCTGTGCGTAGCTACCTGCAATTTCAACTCTTGATCTGGCTTTGGCATTGCGATCTTCGATCATTGCTAACAAATCAGTTGCTGCTGAAATCGAGGCTTCAGAATTGAAGTCATCACCAATTTCAGTATAGACATTGGCGATCGCCGCAAAAGCCCGCGATCGCACATAGGACTCAATAATTTCAGGTGTTGTCTTAGTCGCATCAGCCAGTAAATTCTGAGCGTTCTCCTTTTTACCAGCTTCACCGTAGGCTTGAGCAATTTTGATATTTGCAAAAACTCGATCAACAGGATCGGGCAATGTCTTCGCGATCGTCAAAGCATCATCTAACGCATCCACTGCCAATTTAGGTTCTGAAGCTTTAGTAAAACGAGATGCTGTGTCTAATAGTGCAAAAGCTTTGAGTGATGGCGTGGCGATCGTGTTGGCAGTCGTCAAGCTTTTTTCTAAAACTTTCTTGGCTTGGTCTGGACGCTGCAATTCTAAATACTTACCTGCGATTTCGGTATAGGCAGCAACCTTGGCTTCGGGGGATGCACCCGCATCTGCCAATGACACAAAGCACTGGAGTGGTACACCCTGAAACTTCGGTTCTCCAGAATTTTTGGGGCTAGCTGCCCACACTGCGCCCGTTGTGGTCAGATTAACCAATATCGCTAAGCAGCCAGCCAGAAGCCGCATCCATATTTTTCGCATAGTTGATTTGTCCTTGCGTAGATTATCGCGTGAAATACCTTTTGGATTCTACCCAATTCGTTAGCGATCGCACCGAAATATAGTTTTCCCAGTATCAAGTTTGTCCGTCTTTAGACAGAATATGTAAAGAAAGATTGCGATAAAACAAGTGATCTGTTACATTTCTATATGTAAGTCAACTAACTAACAGAGCAATTCGATTATGTCTGACGATAACCGCAACGTATGGAGTTTTGGTTTCACTGCTGGCGCTGAAAACTGGAATGGGCGTTTAGCAATGATTGGATTCGTATCCGCACTAGCGATCGAATTAATTAGCGGTCAAGGCGTATTGCACTTCTGGGGCATCATGTAATTTTTTGGTTTTTAGAATAAAGAAATCCTCGCCTAGGCGAGGATTTTTTTTATTAAATTTTATTTTTTGCAAAACTATGGACAGCTTCCATAAATTGCTGATTTTTGACTGTCAATCCAAGCCCAAAGTTGATCGCCATAAGAGAAATGCCACCACTCATTGGGATGTCGTTGGAATCCACTATGGGTCATGACTTGGTTTAGTAATTCGCGATCGCGATTAAACTCCATCTCTAGCGCATCACGAGAATTGGCAAAATAATCAGGCAAAGAGCGATCGCTAATTTCATCAATTGGCGAACCCATATTAATTTCTTGCCCCTCAGTATCAAACAAAGTTACATCGATCGCCGCACCCGTACTGTGAGGCGGTGGAGTTTTCGGATCATGGCTAGGAATTGCCCAAAATTTCATCACTTCTGACATAAGCGAATTTTTTTGATCTTCAGTAAGAGATTTGATTTCTAAGTTTTTGGATTCGGCAAACTGCGCGAAACTATAATCCACCATAAATTGCTGCACGGGGATTGGGCGGTAGGCATCAAAAATTGCGATCTGCCAATTCGGACGAATGGTTTCTAAGTAAGCTTGCGATCGCCTTAATCTTTCTAAAATTCCTTGGCGCACCCAAAAAGGACTGCGATCGCCATAGGGTGCGCCTAAAGCTATATAAGGGTGCGGATCGATTCTGATGATGTCATCGGCGATCGCCACAAGCGGCTCACCACATTCTGCGATCGGGATATTTTGGTAGGGCTTCATATATATGCCTCGATCATTAATAATGAGTAAATACACTTACTGTACAAAAGTTAATAGTTTTTCGGATATACTCCGCTAAACTATTAGCCGACTTAAGGCAAAGTTAATGTGAGGAGGATAAGGCGATCGTTTCTATAACCAATCTAACCAGTGCAAGTAATTTACAATCACAGTCTATGCAATCGACGATGGATCTCGCTCAAGCTCTACAAAGTACCACGCAAGTTATTGAGCCAATCGAACTAACTACGCTCGAATCTTCTTCAATGCCACAAATCGAAATCAACGCGCCAGTCCTTCGCATCATCGGTAGAGCGCCTCTTTCTGGTCATGTCCCCATTAGCGGTGCAAAAAATTCGATTCTTGCTCTCATGGCAGGCACACTTTTATCGTCTGAAGGTTGTCGTATTCGCAATGTCCCCAACCTCGCTGATGTGCAGCGGATGAGCGACATTCTCGAAACCCTCGGCGTGAAGATTTCTCGTAATGGTGAAGTTCTCGATCTTGATACTAGCAATCTGACCACAAACTCGGCTCCCTATGAATTGGTCAGCAAAATGAGAGCGAGTTTCTTCGCCCTTGGTTCGCTATTAGCCAGACTAGGTTCTGCAAAAATGCCTCTGCCTGGTGGATGTGCGATCGGGGCGCGTCCTGTTGAACTTCATGTTCGTGGTTTGCAAGCTTTAGGCGCATTCGTGCAGATCGAACATGGCATCGTTCACGCTCACGCGATGAGTAGTAATGGACGTTTGCAAGGCGCAAAAATTTATCTCGATTATCCTAGTGTGGGCGCAACGGAAACCTTGATGATGGCGGCGACGCTAGCGGAAGGTGAGACGGTTATCGAAAATGCAGCGCTTGAGCCTGAAGTTGTCGATCTTGCGGATTTGTGCATGGCGATGGGGGCAAAAATTAAGGGTGCTGGTACAAATAAAATCATTATTAATGGTGTGGATAAACTCCATTTTGCAGATTTTACCGCGATTCCCGATCGCGTTGAAGCTGCAACATTCATGGTCGCCGCTGCAATCACGCGATCAACTTTATCGATGTCGCCTGTGATTCCCGCGCACCTCACCGCCGCGATTTCTAAATTGCAAGATATGGGTGTGACTGTGCGGATCGATTCACTTGATACGATTACGGTGATTGGTGGCGATCGCTATCGGGCTGTGGATATCGAAACTCTTCCTTATCCCGGATTCCCAACCGATATGCAAGCGCAGTTTATGGCGCTTTTAACTATTTGCGAAGGGAACGGCGTAGTTACGGAAACTGTATTTGAGAATCGCTTGCAACATGTTGCCGAACTCAATCGCATGGGTGCAAATATTCGTCTTAAAAATAATGTGGCGGTAGTTACTGGTGTTCCCCAACTATCGGGCGCTCCTGTGATGGCGACGGATTTACGAGCTTCAGCGGCGTTGGTCATCGCAGGACTCGCTGCTGATGGTGAAACAACTGTGATGGGCTTGCATCATCTCGATCGCGGTTACGATCGCATTGAGGAGAAGTTACGCAATGTCGGCGCGAAGCTTTATCGCACCACTGAAGCGGTAACTGTTTAA
>JBBRQX010000076.1:0-8951 GCA_038225745.1 Pseudanabaenales cyanobacterium
CAATTGAGTGGCTCGATCGCTTGCCAAGCATTCTGAGATGTAACTCGTGAAAATAAGACAATCCTCACCGAGCGATCAGTCCGATTGCCGACGCGAAGACTGCCGATATTTTCGCCGTCATTGAGACTAGGGCGCGTAAAAGTTGTAGGTAAGGGCGGAACAATCGTTTTTACCGATTCAGTATTTTCGGGAATATCACGGACTAGCGGTGGGGTCAAACGTTGCCATAGAGAGACTCCTGCCAAGGCGACTAAAATTCCTAGGCACATCGAGTAAGCATATTTGATATCAAGAATTGGTATCACAGCTTAGATTTTGATATTTATATTTTTATTTTATACTTTCTGATTTTCAAGCCAAGAATTGCACTCAATCTTTTTAGAATTGGCATATATAGCTGTCGCCACTTGTTTGTATCAGGACAAATCAAAACCCAAAAGATAGAGGCGGCGCTCCGCGCCGCCTCTATCTTTTGGGTTTAAGACTGGCGACAGCTAGTAGATAAGCATAAAAAATCCAAAAAGCTGTAGTGCACGCGCAGCGTGCGCTACAGCTTTTTTAGTCTGGTTGCGGCGCGAAGCGTCGTAACCCTAATTCTTGGGTGGAGTGGGAATAGCTACTTGCTCTTGTATAATTCATTCTTATCAACACGGCGGATTTGTATATGATCGCTAACCTTGCTAACCCAGTCACAGAGAACTTTTGGAGCGAATATAACATTCGCTTAGAGCCTTGGAATATTGGCTATGATGCACCAGTCAGTATCAATCCCGAAGAGATTCCCACCAGTGACAAAGTAAATACTGAGGTTGAATTTGGGAATGGTGACTGGCGGCCAATTCAATCTGCGATCGCACCTGAGCTTCCCAATCAAATTTTATTTATTGATGGAAGATTACGGATCGATGCGAATTTTCTGGGACGACGTGATGATGAGATTTTGTATGGAGCCTTTGCGACGATCTCGGTGGGGGCTGTGTTGGTCGATCGCAGGATTCGTAAAGCCAAATGTGTGGCAACAGAAGTAACCAGAATTATTGCACTCGGTGGAAATTTAACGCCTCCTGTAACAGTGGTTCCTTGCCCTGTAAGTGGTCGAGGAGATTTAAAGTACGATCGCTGTCTTACCAGCAGTAATAATCAACCAGATACGCCTTCTCAACTAGTCCAAGGGGAGATGCTAGATGAAGAACTGCGGATTGCCAATGCCCTTTCTTTAAATAAAGAGTTAATCCAAGAGAATACGCTCATCGTGCGTGATGGACCTTTGCTTTATCGGGTCTATCAAACGCCTTACGACACAATTGGCTATGTGAAAACTATGGGTAAAGCTTATCTTAACGGCGAACATGCTCAAGTCATGCGATCGCTAAAAGTGGGAGAACGCACGCCAGTTTTTCGGATTTCTAATACGAATGGCTCCAATCTTAGTTGGTATTTGCGATCGGGTAGTCAGGATTTAAATTATAAAAAATTGGGATATCACGACTTACATGGAATTATTCGGATCGATCTTAATGGTGGTATCCCTATTGATCGCGCTAAGGCGATCGCCGATCAAAGTACACACCTAATTCCTCAATACGCATCGCATCCAACTCGTGATCCCCGTGCGCCGCAAAACCTAACACCAGTGGGCGCATTAGAAAAAGAGCTTGGTCGCAGAATGGGCCGTCGCGAATTAATTTCTCGTCGTTTACGAGACTTTTTGATAAAAACAGCCTAGTTTTTTGATCCGCAATAAAGTTTTATAGCTATCGCCACTTGAATTAAGACAAACTAAAACCCAAAAAGTAGATGCGGCGCGGTGCGCCGCATCTACTTTTTGGGTTTTATGTCCTAACATACTTGGCGCCAGTGCTAGTTTGGGCGCAGAGCGCTGTTAAGAATGATGATTATTTTTTGATATAGGTATCCAAATTATTGTAAAGTCAAAGGCTGTTCTAGTTTTAACGGGGAGCAGCCGTTAAAAGTGAGATTAAACAAAAATTTATTTTAATTTAATTTCAAATGGGGAAAGTTTGGTGAAAGTCCAACACTGTACCGCAACTGTAAAAGTCGCCAAACTACAAGCTACTTTAAGTCAGAATGCCCGCTAGAACTAGTTTTAAGTCGTTTATATCTGCGAGTTACAGATCTATGAATCCATCAAAATTTTTCTCGTCAATTCAGGCTAAAGCTCTGGCGATCGCCATTTGCTTAAGTCTTTTAGCTCTTAGCTTTTTAGGAAATGCTAGCCCCGCCTTGGCACATCACCCGATGGGCGGTAAGATGCCTAGCACTTTTTTTGAAGGTTTTATGTCTGGCTTAGCTCACCCAGTAATTGGGCTTGATCATCTTGCCTTTATCGTTGTTATAGGTTTATTTGCCGCACTCAAACCCCAAGGGATTTTCATTCCCTTGTCTTTCGTTTTATCGGCAATGCTCGGCGCAGGTATTCATTTATTAGGCGCAACCCTACCAGTTGTAGAACTAATCGTTTCTGCTTCCATTTTGCTGTTTGGCGTTTTGTTGGCAATCAAGAACAGCCCTAACTTATTAGTGATGATCGCCTTGTCAGCAGTAGCAGGCTTGTTTCACGGTTATGCTTACGGTGAAGCGATTTTTGGCGCACAGACCACAGCTTTGGTTGCTTATTTAACTGGATTTACGGTGATTCAGCTAGTGATTTCGAGTGCTGCATTTTTTATTGGTCAGAAAGTCCTCAAGGGTGATTTTGGACAAGTAT
This sequence comes from Pseudanabaenales cyanobacterium, assembly GCA_038225745.1. GTDB lineage: Bacteria > Cyanobacteriota > Cyanobacteriia > Pseudanabaenales > Pseudanabaenaceae > Pseudanabaena. The sequence continues at coordinate 2,729 of JBBRQX010000076.1, forward strand.
CACCTAACTTGCGATCGGCTGGCTTGGTGATTTGTGGAATTGGTGCTGCATTCCTAGCTTCCAATATTTCATCTCTTATTCTCCCAGGACCGAAGGGTTAGATATCTATCAAAAAACCGTAGGGGCAATTCATGAATTGCCCCTACGGTTTTTTGATAATTAATCAATGTGGATTTTTAAAGTTTTTTAGAGAAAATTATGGCAGCGAAAATACCTGTAACCGTGATTACTGGATTCTTAGGCAGTGGCAAAACTACCCTAATTAGAGAACAGTTACAAAACAATCAAGGTCGGCGCATTGCCGTACTTGTGAATGAATTTGGTGAGATTGGCATTGATGGCGATTTGCTGCGTTCTTGTCGTGTATGCGATGAAGATGGGGTAGAGATTACTCCCAATATTGTGGAATTAACCAATGGCTGTCTTTGCTGCACCGTGCAAGAAGAATTTCTGCCCACGATGCAAGAATTATTAAAAATACGCGATCGCATTGATTGCATTCTCATCGAAACCTCTGGCTTAGCTTTACCAAAACCATTAATTCAAGCCTTCCGATGGCAAGAGATTCGCAACGGTGCAACTGTTGATGGAGTGATTGCGGTAGTCGATTGCGAAGCGGTTGCTAGTGGCAGATTAGTCGGCGACATTGATGCTTTAAATGCTCAACGTCAAGAAGATCCTAATCTCGATCATGAAACTCCGATAGAAGAGCTATTTGAGGATCAGTTAGCCTGTGCGGATTTGGTGCTATTGACTAAGACTGATTTGGTTGATGCTGATGCTCAAACCAGAGTACATTCTTGGTTAAAGCAAGAATTGCGTGACGGCGTGAAGGTCATTACTTGCGATGAAGGCAAGGTTAGTTCTGAGATTCTCTTGGGCTTTAATGCGGCGGTTGAGGATGATTTGGATGCGCGTCCTAGTCATCATGATACGGAAGAAGAGCATGAACATGATGATGATATTAATTCGATTAATATTGTTACCGATCGCGCTTTTGAGCCAACAGAGTTATTAGCTTCTCTTAAACAAGCGATCGCCGATCAAGAAATCTATCGAATTAAGGGCTTTGTAAATGTGCCGAATAAACCGATGCGTATGGTTTTACAAGGTGTAGGCGATCGCCTTGAGACCTCGTATGATCGTTTATGGACTGGCGATGAAACTCGGCAAACGCGCTTAGTATTTATCGGTCAAGCTTTAGAGCGATCTCAAATTGAAAAAGCGCTCAATCTGTAAATCTTATCTATAAACCTGATGAAGGCGCAACGCGCCTTCATCAGGTTGCTAATTTTTGGAACTTTTGCCTTGCAATCCACTACTGCTATTTGTCCCAGTCTTTTTAACGCCACCTCTGCCGAAGATGGCATTCTTTCGCGAATTCGCCTACCGAGTGGTCTGATCACATCTACGCAATGTGACGCGCTTATACAGGTAGTCAATCAATTTGGTAATGGAGAAGTCCAAATTACTAATCGTGCTAATCTCCAAATCCGCACCAGTCAAGCCTTAAGCCTAAAAGTTCTCCAAGATTTTCAAGACTATGGATTAGCTTCAAGCAATGCTAGTATTGATGGATTGCGGAATATTATGGCTAGTCCGACCGCAGGGATTGATATTCATGCCAAAATCAATACAATTCCCTTCGTCAAACAATGGAATTTATATCTCGTCAATCATCCTGAACTAGAAATCCTATCTAATAAATTTAGTGTGTGCTTTGATGGCGGCGAGACGATTAGCGTAAGCGATCGCCCTAATGATATTTGCTTAGTAGCCGTAGAAATTGATCGCGAAATTTACTTTAACTTGTATTTAGGAATAGGCGATCGGGGTGAATCTCCATCACCAGTGAATGTTTTAATTCCTTCTCAACAAGTTTTAGAAGTTCTTGCGGCATTAACAGAAATTTATCGCGACTACACAGAGCAGAAGCTCAACCAAAAAACACATTTGCGATCGCGTCCTCCCCGACTAAGAGAACTTCTAAATGACTGGGGGATTGAGCATTACCTAAAATTAGTCGAAGATAAACTCGGATATCTATTACCTAAATCGGAGCCAATAACCTCACACAGTCGCAAAACCCATCAATCCTATTCGCATTTAGGAATCCATGCTCAAAAGCGATCAGGACTTTTCTATATTGGGGTAGTGATTCCTTTAGGAAGACTTACTTCTCGCCAATTAAAAGGTTTATCTCAATCAGCAAAACAATATGGTGGTGGGGCTTTGCGGTTAACGCCTTGGCAAAATCTGATTATTACCGATATCTCAGAAGCGAATATCGAACGGGTAACACAGGAAATTAATGATTTAGGCTTATCCATTTCTGTAAATCATCCCTACGCTGCGATCGCTGCTTGTTCTGGTTCAAAAGGTTGTAAGTCGGCGTTAACGGATACGCAAGCAGATGCCAAGAAAGTTGCTGCTCATTTAGAAAATTGTATCCAACTTGATCGCCCGATCAATATTCATTTTTCTGGCTGTGATAAGTCTTGCGCTCAACACCATCCTAGCGATATTGCCCTAGTGGGAATTCAGCGACAAGATCCAAATAGTCCAGAAGCTTATAGGGTTTATGTTGGTGATGGAGATACTAATTTTGGTAGAGAAATCTATGCAGAATACGCGGCAAAAGACTTACCTGCACTAATCGTCCAGTTATCGCAAGTCTATCAAAATCAGCGTTCTGACTCATTCAAAAACAACAAAGCCAAAAATGATAAAATCTATCGATGAGTTTTGACAACACCTGCAAATTCCTCGCCGAAACCTTTCCCAGCGACTTCGCCAGTTGGCTATTGGGGAAACCCATCAATCTCACCAAACTCGAACCATCAGAACTCCTACTCGAACCGATCCGCGCCGACTCAGTCATCTTTCTCGAATCAGTAGACATAATACTCCACATTGAGTTCCAAACTGAACCAAACAAAAATATTCCCTTTCGCATGGCAGACTACCGCCTACGCCTATATCGCAAATTTCCAGAAAAGCAAATCCATCAAGTAGTCATCTACCTCACCCGCAGCCAATCAGCTCTAGTCAATGAAACCACATTTACCATAGGAGAATTAAACCATAGCTTCAATGTCATCCGTCTCTGGGAACAACCCACCGAAATATTTCAGCAATACCAAGGCTTATTGCCATTTGCCACACTATCCAACACCAGCAACCCCGAAGAAACATTAAAACAAGTTGCGAGGCAAATCGAAAACATCGCTGATAAAACTACCCAAAGCAACGTTGCCGCATCGACGGCTATAATATCGGGTATAGCCCTAAACAAAGAAATCATCCGAAGATTACTAAGGAGCGAAATCATGAAAGAATCAGTAATTTATCAAGAAATCTTGCTTGAAGGCGAGGCTAAAGGCTTAACTAAAGGTATAGCTGAAGGTATAGCCAAGGGTGAAGCTAAAGGCTTAACTAAAGGCAAGGTTGAGGAAAGAACCCAAATCGTCTTAAAAATGCTGCGTTCCAATGTTCCAGTTGAGTCGATCGCAGAATTCACAGGGCTAACCCTCAAACAAATCGAAAAGCTACAAAAACTAGCCTTAAAACTACCAAGAGCAAAGAAAATAGCTAGACCAATGCGATCGCCTCAGCCCTAACCAAAATCCAATAAAAAAGGGCGGCGCATTGCGCCGCCCTTTTTTATTTTTTAAATATCCAACTCAGCGAGTGCTAGTTTCGAGCCATATGTCTCGATAAATTCACGGCGCGGCGCAACTTTGTCGCCCATCAAAATCGTGAAGATGCGATCGGCTTCGGCAGCATCTTCGATGGTCAGACGTTTTAGCGATCGCGTAGCAGGGTTCATCGTGGTTTCCCATAACTGCTGCGGCATCATTTCACCCAGCCCTTTAAATCGCTGAATGTTGTAATTAGCGTTGGGAGGGAAAGTCGCGATCGCTGCTTGCAATTCGCGATCGCTATAGCAGTATTGAGCACTTTTACCACGCTCCAATTTATAAAGTGGAGGGCAACCAATATAGATAAATCCGCGATCGAGCAGTTCTCTTTGATAGCGATAGAAGAAAGTCAACAGCAAAGTCCGAATGTGCGCTCCATCTACATCAGCATCAGCTAGTAAAATGATTTTGTGGTAGCGCAGTTGGGATTCGTTAAAGTCTTCGCCTTTAATGCCCAGACCACAACCTGTAATCAGCGCTTGGATTTCATTGTTTTTATAAATCTTGCTGTCATCGGCTCTCTCAATATTGAGAACTTTCCCGCGCAAAGGAAGGATCGCTTGATAATGGCGATCGCGACCTTGCTTGGCGCTGTTATGGACAAACACACCACTAGCTAGGGCGAAATTATGGGTATTTGGTACTTCGATGTCATAGACATCAATACAATCAGCTAGCTTCTCGATCTTGACGATGCGGTGATTGTAGTTAGCAACTGCCTCAACTGCAAGTTCAGAACTACCATCAAAATAGCGATCGCAGAATGTTTCAAACTTAAGCAGAGATTTATCACGAGTATCAATACGATAAACACGATAGGACTCTAAATCAAGACAACCATTCTCTACTGCAACTTGCTTAAGCGCGGATAGAGTTTTGCGGTAATAAGTTTGTTGCAAAGCTGCCTTACGCTTTGCTCGAAAATCTTCTGTCCATTGCTCTTTTGTCTTTTCACGTCGCCAATCAATTAGGCTTTGATCTTGCCATTGTTGATGTGCAAGCTGTGAGAGATTATCTCTAGCTTCAGGGTTTTGAGCGAAATATTGCTGTGTACGCTCAGATTGCAATTGACGATTTTCAGGATTGCTCCAATATTCTTGTTGAGATCGGTCTAACTGTTCACGATTTGCTTGCTGATAGTCTGGATTGTTGTTATAAAATTCGCGCCACTTATCAGTCATGTAAGCTTTGTAATCAGCATCTTGCCATTGAGCTTTTGCCTGTTGCGAGAGAATTTCTCTGGTTTCAGGATCTTGCATCCTTTGACTCATGCGATCGCGAAATTTTTTAGTCTTTCGCAACTGGCGACCTTTTTCAATTACATCAGGACGATGCAAGGTCTTAGAAATATGATCTTGATGTAATTTTAAATGCTCTGAAACTGGCAAGCGTTGCAGATTCGTTGGATTGTTGTTGAGTTTGTTAAAATCAACATGATGGCAATGAGCACCTTCTGCAACTTGATAAACACCTTGATAGCGGTTATACCAATCAGCAATCATGTGCGTAAATAACCAACCATCAGAGCGTGGGTTCCATACCATTTCGTAACCATCAATCGTGATCCCCTTATCTGCCTTACTAGAAAGCTTGCGATAGAGTGGCATCAATGAATCATCGGCAGTAAGTTCAACCGCTGCTTTGTAAGTGCGATCGCGCAACATGAAACGATGATCTGGCGTACAAACTAGCTGATCTCCATTGTCTAGAATGACGCGAATTACTTCTGCATTTTGCTTTGTAATTCTGGCATTGACAATCTTTTCAACGCCAATTGTGCCATCGTTGCGAATCGTGTAGCAGAAATTTTGCTTGCCAGCTTTTTCTTCTTCGACAAGTTGCTTAAAGCTGATATTTCGTCCATCTGCCAAAGCAACAAGGGTATCGCCATCAAAACAGCCGCCAGCAGAATCTCCTTCCACGATGAAGATTTCCGATTCTCTAGGATCGCGAGAACTGCAATCGGCAAGTTTACCTGGTAAAGTCGAAGACTCCAACGCCGATTTGCGGCGGACTAGCTCACGGGCGCGACGGGCGGCTTCAGCAGCATTAAATGCTTGTAGCGCTTTCTCAATGATCGAAGTGGCGACCGCAGGATGAAATTCTAGATATTCATTGAGAACTTCACCAACAAAGGAATCGACAATACCGCGTACTTCAGTATTACCTAACTTGGTTTTTGTTTGTCCTTCAAATTCGGGATCGGTAACTTTGACTGAAATTACAGCCGTTAGACCTTCGCGGACATTTTCTCCAGCGAGATTTGATTCACCTTCTTTGATCTTTTTCAATCGCCGCGCCGTTGCATTCATCGTGCGAGTGAGAACGGTCTTTAAGCCTTCTAGGTGAGTACCACCATCGATGGTGCGAATATTATTCGCAAAGCCGAGAACGTTATCGTTGTAAGAGTCGATGCACCATTGCAGGGCAACTTCGACCACGACATTATCTCGTTCGCCAATTACATAAATAATGTCGGGATGAATTGGCTCTTTATCGCGAGTCATATAGGCGACATATTC
>JBBRQX010000077.1:0-8923 GCA_038225745.1 Pseudanabaenales cyanobacterium
ATCGCGGCTCAGCGCTTAAATGCCGAACTAGACTTGATTGTTTTTGGAGTTGCCTCCAACGGCGATCGCTGGCAACTAGGAAAGCTGGAAGGGAATACTTTCACAAGGAACAGTAAGTTTTTTAGCATTCAAGAAATCGACAAGTTGGCGGCGGCGGTAAATTATATTTTTCGACAATGCGAAATAGAAGTGGATTTGCTTTAATAAAACCCAAAAAGCTGTAGCGCACGCTGCGCGTGCGCTACAGCTTTTTGGGTTTTGAGTACTTAGTACACGGGCAGCGTAAATCGAAAACAACTGCCTTTTTTGCCGATCGCGTCATCGACCCAGATATGACCATAATGCGCTGCAATAATACGGCGACAAACCGATAAACCGATGCCATAGCCATCAGCTTCATCATCGCGTTCTAGACGATAGCGTTCCTCAAACACGCGATCGCGCAATTCCGCAGGAATTCCCAGTCCATTGTCGGTAATGCTAACCTCGATTTTTAGAGCAGTCCGATGCATTACCGTTAGCTCAATTTTGCCACCTTCGGGCGTATATTTTGTGGCGTTGCCCAATAGGTTGATTAAAACTTGGCGGATTTTTTCTTGATCGACATAGACAGGGGGCAGATCAGTGGGAATGTCTTTGACCAATTTTTGCATTTTCCCCTCTAAACATTTATGAAAATAAAAATCGCTGACGACACTATGACAAAGCTGATCGAGTTGAATTTTTTGGCGCTGGGTGTGAAATTGAGCATTTGCCCCACGCCCTGCTTCAAGAATGTTGGTGATCATGTTGTCGGCATCACGAGCCTTATTACGAGCGTGCATTAGCAATCGCGAAACCATTTGTGGATCGATTTTGTCGCCGTTCTTTTCGATGGTGTCGATCGCCAATAAAATTGCGGTTAACGGATTTCGCAGATCGTGGGCGAGCATCCCCAACATGCGATCTTTGAAGTGAATTTGCTCCTCGATTTCGGCTTTTTCCTGTGACAGCCGAAACACATCATCAGCGAGATGTGAGATTTCACTCATATAGTCAATATTCTGAGCAAGTTCGGGATGCTGGCTATTTTTTTGATCTACCACCTGATGCTTCCAAGTATCCCAACAAGTTTCTAGTTGCTTGATTATGTTTTTCCCTGCGATCGTTTGGCGTGGTAAAGGTGATAGCTTGATCAACGAAGGAGACATCACAATCTTAAATAGCTCAGCAAGTTCGGGCTGACTAGCGACATTAATGATCTTTATCTCAGAACGACAATCGCCTTCACGCTGCAAAAAATCCTCTACTTCCTTGACTAAATCTTTTGCCTTGGGGCGATCGTCAATAAATAGCAAGAGTTGTAGGATTGATTCGGGTAATGTGTGAATAGTCCTCATCATCTTTCGGACTCGTAACGGATTTTTAATACATTCTTAATAATTATATTATTGTTCTCATGCATTTACCTCAACAGCGTTGGCAAATTTTCTCGCCACAACCAGATTTGTCGATCGCGATCGCAAATGTTACAGGGCTTTCACCGATAATCGCGCAGGTTTTACTAAATCGCGGGATTAATACTCCCGAAGCTGCCCAGATTTTTCTTGATCCAGAATTGGAAGATTTGCCCGATCCTAAGCAAGAATTTCCTGACTTAATTGCGAGTATTGATCGCATTGAGCTTGCCATTAAAAATGGCGATCGCATCACGATCTGCGGTGACTATGATGTGGATGGCATGACTAGCACCGCTTTATTAATTCGGACGTTGCGGTTATTAGGCGCGATTGTCGAATATGAAATTCCTAGTCGCATGACTGAGGGCTATGGGATCAATCAGCGCATTGTGCAGGATTGTCACGATCGCGATGTGAAATTAATTATCACGGTGGACAATGGCATCGCTGCCTATGACGCGATCGCCTTTGCCGAATCCTTAAATATTTCTGTAATTGTCACCGATCATCACGAGGTTCCCGCCGATCCTAGCAAAATTCCACCCGCAACGGCGATCCTCAATCCCAAATATCAAGTCGATCCTAATTCGCCCTATGCAGCGATCGCGGGTGTCGGTGTTGCCTATGTTTTGGCGCTGGAGCTAAGCGATCGCTTTGGCAAACGCGCCGAATTAGAAAATCCGTTACTAGAATTATTCACTCTTGGCACGATCGCCGATCTTGCATTTTTAACGGGGATCAATCGCCGCCTTGTTAAAAGAGGGTTGCGCTTACTTTCACAATCTAAAGTAATTGGCATTATTGCCCTAATTAATGAAACAGGGATCGCGAAAGATAAACAAACAGGGATGAAACCTGAAGCGATCGGTTTTGGGCTTGGCCCCCGAATTAATGCGATCGGGCGGATCGGTAATCCGCAAGTAATTATCGATCTGTTAACTTGCGAAGATATGGGTGAGGCGATCGCCTTAGCTCAGGAATGTGAGTCAACTAATAAAAAGCGTCAAGATCTCTGCAAAGCGATCGAACAAGAGGCGATCGCGTATATGACTAAAAAGAAGTCGGAAGGTTTTGATATTAAGCAAGAACGGGTTTTGGTGATTGTTGATCGGGAAGTGCAAGAAGCCCTCAGCCCCTCTCCCAAGGGGGGAGAGGGGAGCAAGACTGGCTGGCATCATGGCGTAATCGGTATTGTCGCCTCGCGACTAGTCGAACGTTACGGCGCACCAGTTTTTATTGGTAGTTATGAAGATGCTGAAGAAGATGGAAATCATCAAGGCGCAACAATTCGCTTCTCAGTGCGCGGTATTCCAGAGTTTCATGTCTTCCATGCACTCGAATATATTGCCAATATTCGCAACAAGGGCGGCGGACACAAAGCGGCGGGAGGCTTCACGCTTCCTGCGGAGAATATGGAAAAGTTGCGAAGTGGATTGAGTGAATTTGCCGATCGCGAAAATATTTTACCAAGTCACATCATGCCCCTGATAAACGTTGATGTACTGGCGGATCTTAGCGATATCTCGATGACGATGTTACAAACCTGCGATCGCTTGCAACCTTGTGGCTTAGGCAATGCCGATCCTATGTTTTATAGTAAAAATGTGCGGGTGCTTTCTCAAACCACTCGTGGCAAAGATAAAATCAAACATCTTTCGTTAGAACTTGATACAGGCAATGGCAAGATTAAAGCGATCGCGTGGCGTTGGGGAGAATATTGTCCTGTACCTGATTACATTGATGTTGCTTACAAGTTACGCGCTAACCAGTGGCAAGACACAACTTCAGTAGAATTAGAAGTAGTTGGTATTCGTGAGGCAAAAGGCACTGAAATGGAAATTTCTGATCGTTCTCCCAAGCATCTGCAATTGCAATATAAATCTGCGCCCACAATTACCAAGTTTCCCCAGTGGCAAAAACTAAGCGAAGCGCCGCGACCTCTACCACGTCCATTGTTACTATATGGATGCGATCGCCCTGCCGATAAGTTTACAGGTGATGTCGATTGCGATCGCCCGAAGCGGGATAAAGACTACCATGCGATCGTTCTCTGGACTTTGCCACCTTCCTTCACACATTTGCAATGGCTAATCACCACAACTAAACCCGACCATATCTATCTTGGTTCTCATATTCCCACTGTTCCTTCTATCGATCAATTTCGCGCACAAATTCAATCTCTTGACTTAGCAAATATTAAAATTCTTAATCTCTTAGATTTAGCACAGCAATGGTGGATTTCTCCTAGTGCGATCGTTTCCGCTTTGCGAGAACTTGGCTATACCTGCGATTTTCCAAATACCTTGCCTCTCGAAGGAGAACTGCTGAGAATGCAAAAATGGTATGGCATTGCGATCGCTAAGCTTGAGTCATTATTCATGAATATCGGTTAGAGACGCAGTTTTGTGGATAAAGACTAAAATATAGTCAGGTTAAAGTTTCTTAATATTTGGGTAATTGTATTTTGACAATCCAAGCAGACTGGCTCAAAAGCTTTCGAGGTCGCTCGTTTGACCTAGAGTTGGGGGCGATCGCAATCATTTATTTTGTGCAAGGCGCGATCACGCTCTCGCAGCTTTCTGTGAGTTTTTTCCTAAAGGATGACTTGGGGCTTAGCCCTACAGAAGTCGCCTCCATGGTGGGGATCACGATGCTGCCTTGGACAGTGAAGCCCCTGTATGGTCTGATTTCCGACGGATTTCCTGTATTTGGTTATCGCCGCCGCCCTTACCTATTGCTATCTAGCATTTTAGGGATTTTTGCATGGGTAAGCATGGGATCTTGGGTGACGACCCCATTTTGGGCGATCGCCATGATTGCGACTGGTTCGCTATCAGTCGCCTTCTCGGATGCGATTACCGATGCCCTAATTGTTCAACGCGCTCGCCTAGAACCAGAAGGCGATGCAGGCTCATTACAGTCCTTTAGTTGGATTGCCTCCTCGGTGGGGGCGATCATGTCTGCTTATTTGAGCGGCTACTTATTAGAGCATTTCGGCGCAAGATTGGTTTTTGAGATTACGGCGGTTTTGCCACTTTTAGTTGGTATCGCTGCTTTTGCGATCGCCGATCCGCCCATGTCCACAATTTTTATTGTTGCCCCCGATCTTGCAAATAATGCGGGTAATGCTGTTAAACCAGCAAACTTATCCCGAAATTCACAGAGATGGATGGCATTAAAGCTCAATCTGAGCCAATTGCGCCAAGCTTTTACGAATAAAGCGATTTGGCTACCTGCGGCTTTCTTGTTTTGTTGGCAAGCCACACCGAGCGCAGATACTGCTTTCTTTTACTTCACAACCAATGAATTAAAATTTAATCCCGAATTTCTTGGTACGATTCGATTTTTTGCAAGTTGGGCGGGACTGTTTGGCATATGGCTATTTCAGCGCTTTTTTAAGGGTGTGCCGACCCGCAAAATCTTCTTCTGGACGACAATTATTTCAACCTTGCTGGGACTTTCCAGCTTGCTGCTAGTTACCCACGCTAACCGATCGCTAGGTATTGACGATCGCTGGTTTAGTCTTGGTGATAGCCTGATTTTGACGATCGCGGGTAGGATTGCCTTTATGCCCGTTTTGATCTTAGCGGCGCGGCTTTGCCCTGAAGGGATTGAGGCGACATTATTTGCGCTGTTGATGTCGGTGATCAATATATCGGCGCTATGTTCGTTCCAACTAGGCGCGGGTTTGACTTATCTTCTGGGCGTGACCGAATCTAATTTTGACAACCTGTGGCTGTTGGTTTTAATTGCCAATGTCACCAGTCTTTTGCCACTGCCACTTTTAAAATGGCTACCTGACGAGCAAAATGACAACAAAGACGAGTCAGTTCCAGAACCTGTTCTAAGCGAATCAAAGAGCGAATCACAAGCAGTTATTTGATGAATTTTGCATCAAGGGAAGGGCGATCGCGCTTTGCATTAGAGCCTTGAGCTTTCATGTTTGGGCGATCGCCATAGGGAACAGTATCAGGATCGTCATATGTTTCTTCTTCACCCTCGTCTTCATCGTCTTCATACTCCTCATCAGAAATATCATCATCGACAAATGTTTCTTTAGCCTGAAATTTTTCGGCTTTCACCTGTTCTTGAGGATCTTTATCAGATCCTGCTGCGACTATGGCTCGACGGACTAACTGATTATGTCGCCAAGAGGCGATCGCATTAATCACAAGCGCCAAAATCCCACCACCTATAAAAGCCGCCAACATTGCTACACTCAACGGAACTGCGATCGTCTTTTGACCTAAAAAGAAAATCTGTACCGCAGGCTGTAAATTTTGAACAACGATTGCTGCAAGGATGGTGATACTAAGTCCTAAGATTATAAATTGCGCGATCGCGCCTGAAGATTTTTTATTAGTAGGCTTTGGCGTTTTTGAAAACCGTGATTGCGTCATAGTTCCATATCTCCTGCGGTAATGTTAGAAGGCATTCTGCCCTGCCAACGCTGGATTAAATCTGCCTCAATATCCAGTTGATCTAGCGCTCTTGCAACCACAAAGTCCACCAAATCTTCAATCGACTGCGGATTGTGATACCAAGCAGGAATCGCAGGGACAATCCTTGCACCTGCTTCCGCTAAGGTGGTGAGATTGCGAAGATGGATCAAGCTAAAAGGGGTTTCACGAGGGACAATTACCAATCGGCGACCTTCCTTGATATGCACATCGGCGGCGCGTTCTAATAAATCTGAACTTAAGCCATGGGCAATTTTGGCAACCGTTGCCATACTGCAAGGAATCACCAACATGCCCAAAGTCCGAAATGAACCGCTAGCGATCGTTGCGCCCACATCCGCCCATTGATGACAAATTAATTTGCCGTCTACAGTTTCACTTTGATCGCGCCAAAACTGTTCTTGCGATCGCAAATTACTGGGCATCGCCACATTATTTTCCGATTGCCAAACCATCATCGCCGCCTTAGAAGCAACTAGATCGACATTGTAATTATTATTTAATAAAAATTTGAGCGATCGCACTGCATAAATCATGCCTGATGCCCCAGAAACCCCTAACACAATCGCTTTTTTATTTTGCATTCAATCTCTAACTCAGTCTTTAATTCAGTATTTAATTTGGCACACGATCTCAATCATATCGCTAAGTAGATTGGTGTGATAAAAGTCAAAAAGCTATGGCGCACGCGGAGCGTGCGCCATAGCTTTTTGGGCTTTAAGTTTTCTGCTAAGCTTAAATTATTGGCAAGTGTCATATGTAGCCCAAAGCCTTTTAAAATATGTCTGACAATTGGATTGAAAATCTCAAATATGACGATAAAGGATTAATTCCTGCGATCGCCCAAGATTACGAAGATGGCGCAATTTTGATGATGGCGTGGATGAATCGTCAAGCATTGGCACTAACAGTATCAACTGGTGAAGTCCATTATTGGAGCCGATCGCGTCAGGAGTTATGGCACAAAGGCGCAACTTCTGGGCATATTCAGAAAGTCAAAAAACTATATTACGACTGCGATCGCGATGTTATTTTGGTCAAAATCGAGCAAATTGGGGCGATCGCTTGTCACACTGGTGCGAGAAGTTGTTTTTTCACAGAAGTGCCTCTAAACTTTGCACTGTAATATAGCTGTTGCTACTTGTATTAAGACAAACTAAAGCCCAAAAAGTAGATGCGGCGCTGAGCGCCGCATCTACTTTTTGGGCTTTAGTGGCGACAGCTATAAAAACCCAAAAATCTGTAGCTCACGCGCAGCGTGAGCTACAGATTTTTGGGTTTTAAGGGTTGATGAGAGCGCTAACTTTATTGACAAGTTCCAATGTTGAGAAGCCCTTGGTGAGATAATCAGTCGCGCCAAGACGGGCTGTCTCGCGTGACCATTCTTCGGCAAGACGAGATGAAATCACAAGGATCGGCATCGTAAATCCTGCTTGACGACAGCGATCAATCAGCGTAAATCCATCCATGCGCGGCATCTCGATATCTGTAATTAATAGGGCAGGTGGATTATGTCCCGGTAGCCATTGCCAAGCGTCCATGCCGTCATCACAAGTCGTGATTTCATAGCCCTGCGGTGCTAGGCTGCTCTCAATCCGACGACGCATCAGAGCCGCATCATCAACTACTAAAATTTGGCGATCGCTAGATGAATCGAGGAAAGAAGAACTTGCTTGGGAACTAGAAGTTATCAAACGTTCAGTCTCAGACGAGAACAAAGCTTCAACAAAGGAAAGTGCATCAATCACAGGAATAAGTTTGCCATCGGGCATTAAACTCATGCCGATTAAACCAATCGGCGCAATCAAAGGCGCGGGAATTGGATTCACCAATAAATCGCTCTGTCCCATTAAGGTATCAGCAATCAGCCAAACGCCGCGATCGCTGTCTGATTGTTTAGTACGAACCGCGATCGCCGTTGGTAATAGCGATCGGGTTTCCGTCTGTCCTTGCCAATATTGATATAAATCGATCGCTGGTACTTTCCCTTTTTCTTCTTGTACTTCAATCGTATAGTCAGCGCGTTCTGTCTTTTGCCAGAGTAAGCTCTCAACTAATGTTGTTGTATAAATTTCGGAAGTCGGAACTGCAAATGTGCGATCGCCTGCCTGTAAGAGCAGACAACGCACAAACAAATGCGGTACAGGAATTTGAATGGTAAAGTTTGTACCTTTGTCAATTTGCGAGATGAGACTAAGTTTGCCATTCATCAGCGCAACTTGGCTCGCGACCACATCCATACCCACGCCACGCCCTGAAATATCACTCACAACCGTAGTGGAAGTAAAACCTGATTGACATAACACGGTCAGTAGACGCTCAGAGGTGCTAGTGTCATTGAGAGGCAATCCTTTTGACTTAGCAATTTGACTAATGCGATCAGGATTAATTCCTTTGCCATCATCGCGAATACTGAGTTCAAACAGGCTACCGCGCCGTTTTAGAGCCAGCTCAATTTTTCCTTGGATGGGTTTACCTAACTTCTCGCGTTCAGATGCATCTTCGATGCCATGATCGTAGGAGTTCCGCAATAAATGGAGTAAGACAGGTTCTAAACTGCGAAGTGTCCCTGCATCAAGTTCTAATTGTTCGCCAGTAATGTTCAACTGTACGGCTTTACCAACGCGAGTCATCAGATCTCGTAAGATTCCTCTTGATCTAAAAGCTAAAGAGGCGAAAGGAACGAGACGGCTTTCTTCGATGGTTTGTTGGAGATTGCGTAAGCTGCGATCGAGAACTTGAATGCTATCAGAGGTGCGCCTTGCAGATTCGCCTGTTTCTGAACCTAGCTCAATCAGCCGCAAGCTAATTTCTAATAAACGATTGATCGCTGTATAGCCTTGACGATAACGCTCAACTTTCAGTCCATCTTGTTCCCCTGCAACATCTAGTAGCGCATAATCATCTTGAACTTCACGAAGTTGAGTAATGTACTGCACACTGTTTTGAGCAAGCGAAACTAGGGGTAATAGATTAGAGTAAACAGATTGATAAAAACCTTGTGTGGCGCGGGTTGCCATGAGG
>JBBRQX010000078.1:0-8907 GCA_038225745.1 Pseudanabaenales cyanobacterium
ATTTATTCTATCGACTTTTCGCCAATCAGGCTATCCATAGATTTTATCAGATTTATATGGCTTAAATCTAAGTATAACTAGGTATTATGTCAACTGTTGACAACCCCTTGAGTGACACTATCAAGATCCGATTTTACTACCTTGGTTGAACAAATGCTCGATCGCACAAACTCGGCACATTTGCCAACGGGACATTTCGCCATTTAAAGCTGGGCGATCGCATCTTGGACATTTTGGCATTTGATTTGTTCTTAGCTTCATTACGTCTTGCCAACGCTGAAATGCTTCACTGGCGGTTTCAGGTGGTTTAGGAGTTTCTAATTTATTGATTTTGAGATTAGGCTTATGCTGATTTTTGTTTTGTTCTGTGGCGATCGCGGGTAGATAACTGGGATGATCTTCGGCGACAACTTTACGCTCTTTTAGGTCTTGCTGTTGTGTCGCCCACTTTGCTGTCGAAAAATGAATATCGGCGATCGCTAGAGTGTCAGAACTACCGAATAGCGCATTAACTTTTGCTAAAATTCGCACTCGTTCAAACGAAAGTGCTTGCGACCAAATTGAATTTGATACGGCCACTTGCAGAGCTTTCTGATAAACCCCCATTGGGCAACTTTGTTTGGCAACTGACTCACCGACAATATCCGACCATTTTTCGACAATCAGCAAATACTGACAGCGTTGCTGCCAACTGCTGCGTGACTGAATGCCATGCAAAATATTTGGTAATCCTGTGAGGGACATTTTCTTGTTAATCAAATATATTTTTATTTTAGGTTAAGCGGGTAAGCAAAAGAACACTAAAAACCGAAAAAGCTGTGGCGCACGCGCAGCGTGCGCCACAGCTTTTTCGGTTCATGCTTATTTAGCAGTCCAAACTCAGCTAGGATCAAGTTAGCATTTAAAAATATTCTCAAGATTTAATTAGCTAATGACTCTGCAAACTGACATTGACAGCGCCGCCGCCCAACTGAAGGGTCGGACTCCTCAAGAAGTTCTCACATGGGCGCTCGGTAATTATGAAAAGATCTCGCTTGCATCTAGTTTTGGTGCAGAAGATGTCGCGTTGATCGATATGATTGCCAAAATCAAGCCCGATGCCCATGTATTCACCCTCGATACAGGTCGATTGAATGCGGAAACCTATGAGGTAATCGCGAAAGTCCAGCAAAAATATCCCCAGATCCAATTGCGAATCATGTTTCCTCAAGCGGAAGCAGTGGAACAGATGGTTAGTGATAAGGGCATTAATCTGTTTTATGACAGTGTGGAAAATCGGAAGCAATGTTGTTACATCCGTAAGGTTGAGCCGCTTGGTCGTGCCACTAAAGGGCTTGATGCTTGGATTACAGGTTTGCGGCGTGATCAAACTGCTAACCGCTCGGCGATGGCAACCGTTGAACTAGATGGCGATCGCCATATTGCCAAGGTTAATCCTTTAATTGATTGGTCAAATGAGGATGTTTGGGCGTACATTCATCAAAATGATGTTCCATATAATGCGCTTCATGACCAAAACTTTCCTAGTATTGGCTGTGCGCCTTGTACTAGAGCCGTCGAAGCAGGTGAAGATCTCCGTGCTGGTCGCTGGTGGTGGGAGATGAGTAATCAAGAATGTGGATTACATGTTAATAGTGATGGTGACTTGGTACGCGCTAAAGGATAAATAGTAAAAGTTATGAGCAAGGCTACTGGGCTGCAATATCGCGATTGGTATTTTCGAGGATGGCGATCGCATTATGGCTTTGTCCGATCGCATAATGCTGAAAATACTAAGCCGCCGATTTTATTAATTCATGGATTTGGCGCGGCGCTCGATCATTGGCGTGGCAATATCCCTGAGTTAGCAAAAAATCATACGGTATACGCAATTGACTTGTTAGGGTTTGGGGGGTCTGAGAAACCACCAACGCGCTACTCGATTTATTTGTGGGTAGAGCAGGTTTTTGAGTTTTGGCGCAAATTTGTGAATGTGCCGATGGTGATCATTGGTAACTCAATTGGTTCACTGGTGGCGGCGATCGCGGCTAGTCATCATCCCGAAATGGCTGCGGGAGTCGTGACCATCAGCTTGCCCGATATTGATGCTTTTAACGCGCTGGTTCCTAAAGCTTTGCAACCAATTGAACGCACGGTTAAGGCGATCGTTTCCGCAGTGCTAGTAAAGCCATTATTTAATTTAGTACGTCAACCATTCATTATTCGTCTAGTGCTTAAAGGAATTGTCTATGGCGATCTCCGTCGAGTGGACGCTCAATTGGTGGAAATTATTGCGAAACCAGCCCGCGATCGCCAAGCTGCCGAAGCTTTTCTGAGACTAAATCGTAGCCTTAATCAACCAAATTATTCGCCAAGCTTGACTCAAGCCCTTGAGCAGTTGCAAGTTCCTTTGCTGATTTTGTGGGGGAGTGGCGATCGCTTAATTCCACCATCTGAGGGTAAGCGTTTGGTTAAATACGCTCCTAATACCACATTAATTTATTTAGAAGGATTGGGGCATTGCGCCCATGATGATCATCCTGAGCGCGTGAATCATGAAATTTTAAATTGGCTAGAAATTTAGATTGAATGCTGTAGATTCTTGGAACATAGGAGCCAGACCCATGATTGCCACTAAGCCCCCCATCACCGAACTAATTCGACCAATAGCCGAACAACGCATCCTGCTGCATCACGTTAGTTGGGAAACCTTTGAGTGCTTACTTGCGGATATTGGCGATCGCCGTAAAACCCTATTTCATTACATCAATAACACTTTAGAAATTATGTCTCCACTTTCACTGCATGAAGGTAGCAGTCACTTTTTTGATAAGCTCTTGACGATTTATGTAGATGAATTAAATATTGATATGAGATGCTTGGGATCGTTGCTGATGAAGATTCCCGAATTGAAAATTGGTGGTGAACCAGACTCTTGCTATTACATTAAAAATGAACTAGTCATTCGTGACAGAGAAGATGTGATTGTCGGACAAGATCCACCGCCTGACTTAGTTTTAGAAGTTGATATCACCAATCCTAGCGATCGCCGTTTACCAATTTATGCGTTGCTCGGCATTCCCGAAATTTGGCTTTATGATGGCTATGATTTGAGATTCTTCGCTTTGGAAAGTGGTAACTATTTACCAATCACAAAAAGTTTGTGTTTCCCGCATTTACCTGCGGCGATCATTGTGGAATATTTACAAAGACGCTTACTGATTGGTGAAACCAAGACTCTAAAGGAATTTCGAGAATGGGTGAGAGCTAATCACGACTAACTAACAAATCATACTTGGCTACGTTTTTAGGTTTAGATCCCCCTAAATCCCCCTTACAAAGGGGGACATAAAGAACTCTTCTTCCCCCTTTTTAAGGGGGACTGAGGGGGATCGATTAGTATTTTTAGCTAACGTCAAAACTTTTCAAACACGCTCTTAGCCCCAACGGAAAACTGCCGAACCCCAACTTAAACCAGCACCAAAACCTGCGATCGCAATTAAATGATCGGGTTGGATTTTTCCTGCTTGTACCCATTCATCAAGGGCGATCGGGATCGAGGCGGCGGAAGTATTGCCATATTTGCCCATATTGCTGACTGCTTTGGCGGGATCGCAGCCCAAACGATTGACGACTGCATCAATAATGCGTTGATTGGCTTGATGCAAAATCAACCAATCAAGATCATGGATTTCGAGATTGGCACAATGCAAAGATTTTTCGATTACTTCAGGCACGCGCCGCACCGCGAAGCGATAGACTTCTTGACCATTCATACTGATTGGCTCAAAAGTACTCCGCCCCGAATAATTAATATTTAGTAAATTATTACCTTTGCCATCGCTCCGCATCTCGAAGCCTAATAGATTATTTTCAGGTTTAATTTCGCTACTCGCTTGCAAAACTACCGCACCCGCACCATCACCAAACAAAATACAAGTGCGCCGATCTTCCCAATCTACCCAACGTGACAAGACATCTGCACCGATTAGCAAGATATTTTTGTAAACACCTGTACGAATATATTGGGATGCGGTGACTAAGCCAAATACAAATCCCGAACAAGCGGCGACTAGATCGAAAGCGACCGCTCGTTCTGCGCCCAAAATTTGCTGAACTCGCCCTGCTGTGCCAAATAAATCATCACTGGTTGAGGTTGACAAAATAATTAGATCGATATCTTCAGGTGTCAACCCTGCGGCGGCGATCGCCTTTTTTCCTGCTTGAGCCGCCAGATTTGCGACTGAATCTTCTTCGCTATCAGCAATATGCCGCGCCCTGATGCCTGTACGTGAGGCAATCCACTCGTCAGTGGTGTCCACCATCTGCGCGAGATCGATATTGGTAAGTATGCGATCGGGAACGGCGGAACCGCTACCAACAAACCGTACTCCGAAGAGGGAAGATTCAGTATTAGTCATGGGCTGTATTTGATCTGGTCTAAATAAGAGTATCTATTGTCGGTGCAAATCGCCAACAATAAAGGGATTAAGTCGGCGGATCATCAGGCGTGTCATCGATCGCAGGAACGTGTACTTTCGGCTTGATCTGACCACGAATGCGCTCAAGTACGTCGTTGTCAACGGCATCCTTGGCCACGCGGATCGCGTTACGAATGCTGACAGCGTTGGAGCTACCGTGACTAATCACGCAAATACCCGCCACACCAAGTAATAATGCCCCGCCATATTCATCGGCATCAATGCGCTCTTTCACCTTTTTTAGATTAGGTTTCAAAATTAATGCGCCGAGCTTGCCCCGCCAACCTTTGGGTAATTCTTCCTTGAGAATTTGCATCACTGCATTACCGACACCTTCCGCAAATTTGAGGACAATATTGCCAGCGAAGCCATCACAAACAATTACATCAAACTGTCCCTTAAGAATGTCACGCCCTTCCGCATTACCTGCAAAGGTAATTTGGGGATTATCTTGCAGGGCTTGGTGAACACGGATCGCCAGTTCGTTGCCCTTACAGGCTTCTTCGCCAATATTCAGCAAACCTACTTTAGGATCTTGGATACCGATCGCATATTTACTATAGAGCGATCCCATAATCGCAAATTGCTCTAAAAACTTGGGACGACAGTCTACATTTGCGCCGACATCCAGCAGCAATACAGGTTTATGGGGGATTTGAGTCGGAAATAATGCACCGATCGCAGGTCGATCCACCCCTGGTAAGCGCCCCAAACGCAGGAGAGCCGCTGCCATCGCCGCGCCAGAATGCCCTGCCGAAATTACAGCATCGGCCTGTTTACGCTTGACTAAATTCATGGCAACGGCGATTGAGGAGTTGGGCTTACGGCGCAACCCTTCGAGAGGTTCATCATCCATTTCGATGATGCCTTCTGATGGCACGATCTCTAGGCGATCGCTTTCTTGATAGTTATGCTGCTTGAGGTAATTGGCGAGAATATCGCGATCGCCCACTAGCGCTATGTCTACATTTAACTGAGTCTGAGCTAATATCGCTCCTTCAATCACTTCGCGTGGGGCAAAGTCACCACCCATCGCATCTACGGCAATTCTCACTATTTGCGATCCTGTCTGCGTTTTCTGACTAAAACTGTAAAGAATTTTATTAAACCTTGTGAAAATTTTAACAGTTTGAGTAACTCCAAATCCAGATTTTTTGGAGAAGCCCCGCTTTGCGGAGCTTCTCCAAAAAATCTGGATTTGGTTAAACACGGCAATAGTTTTATGGAGTTGGTGTAACTGACCTGTTGGCTTCGCGATCAATTGGCAAAATTAAGGGTGTGCTTTGACCATTGCCAAGAATCAAAATCTTAGAATTTGGCGATAATGATAACTTTTCATTTGCCTCAATTGATCTCAATTGCAAAACCGCAGGTGTCAGCCCATCAGCTAAGATTTTTTGAGCATCAGCCCGCCCTTTCGCTTCAATCCGTTTGCGATCGCTTTCTTGAGTTTCTTTTTCAAGCACAAACTTCATTTGCAAATTTTCCTGTTCCGCCTTCAACCGTTGCTGAATAGCTGCTTGAAGAGTTTCAGGTACTTTCACATTACGCAATAAGGCTTCATCGACGATAAATCCTAGCGGGGCAAGTTGCGATCGCAATTTGTCGGCAAGTTTGAGGCTGATTTCTTCACGCTTAGTCGCATATACAGCTTCGGCTGGATAGCCAGAGACAATTTCACGAGAAATCGAACGAAATCGCGAAACTAAAATTTCCCGCTCTTCGATCCCGATATTTTGATAAATACTTGCAGCTTTGGCAGGATCAATACGATATTGTAGACTGACATCAATTCCTAAAGCCAAACCTTCTTTGGAAGTTGCCGCAATTTCTTCTTTAAGATCACGCAATCGCGTTGAAAATTGCACCACATCAATAAACGGATTAATCACATGAATACCTGCGGGTAAGGTGCGATCGCTAACTTTGCCCTGAAAATCTTCTACGCCAACATTTCCCGCAGGTATGACAATAATTAAGCGGCTCAGGGCATTTATCGTGGTGATTAAGGCAATTAATCCCGCGATCGCCTTAATCACTAATTGAGCAGTGCGATTATCGACAAAGCGTTTACTATTCAGAAATACCAATATTGAGACGAGTGAGGCGATCGCGGAAATGATAAATGACATTGGTATATCCCTAAAATTTGTCAGTCTTAAATCCAAAAAGCTGTAGCGCACGCACAGCGTGCGCTACAGCTTTTTAGATTTAATTATGCTTAGTTCCCAAAATAGCTCGTTTAGGTTAAGATTGCTCTAACTTTATCTAAATGGCATCGAATAGAGTAAACCGCCTTGCTTCCATGTGCGATTTAGACCGCGTGGAATATCTAGCGGCGCAAGATTGCGGCTATAAATATCACCGTAACTTCCCACTTGTTTGAGAATTTGCGTAGTCCAGTCTGGGGCAAGCCCTAGCTCAATGCCTAACGAATCTGATGTACCGAGAAATCTGGCAACTTCAGGGTTTTTAGTATCCTTAAAAATCGTGTAATTATCCATATTAAGACCCAATTCTTCCGCATAAAAAGTGGCATAAATCACCCAAGTCACGACATCGCGCCAGCGATCGTCATTACCCACTAGTGCGGCACTGAGCGGTTCTTTTGACAAACTCAGATCGAGAATTTTGTGGTCAGCAGGACGAGGAAGTTTACTTCTCCATGCTGCAAGTTGCGATTTTTCAGAAGAAATTGCTTCACAATCGCCTTTAGCATAAGCACTCAAGACTCCATCAAGATCTGGCAAAATCATCGCCTCGATCGCGACATTAGCTTCTTTAGTTGCTGATTCCAGAGTAGCGACGCTGTTCCCTGTTTCCACACAGATTCTTTTATTTGCCAGATCTTTAATCGTCACTTCATCACTGGTTTTCGGTATTTGTTTATCCGATTCACTATCCTTATTGGAGCGCGTCTCAGGGGTGCTGGTCGGACTTGAAGAAATTGACGGAACGGCGGGTGAAGTCGTGGGGCTAGGAGAAGAAGTGGATTTTGCGGCAATTCGTATCATTACCCCTTGACCATCAAAAAAAGTCGTCGGCGCAAAGGAGATATTTGGAGTAACATCACGGGTCAAAGTGCGCGTGGTGTTTCGCATCAAGATATCAACATCACCATTTTGAACTGATGTAAATCGGTCTTTGGCTAGTAATGGTTTAAACTCAACCGACTTAGCATCCCCCAAGACGGCGGCGGCGATCGCTTTGCAATAATCCACATCTAAGCCACTCCAGACACCTTTCTCATCAACATAGCTAAATCCAGCCAGCTTCCCATTTACGCCACAGATTAGCTTCCCACGAGCTTTTATCTGTTCTAAAATTCCATCTGGTTCTTTATTTTTAGCAGTCGCCGATGTTGTTGGTTTAGCCGTAGCGATCGGTGAGATCGTGGGGCTGGTTGCTGGTTGTTCTTGACAGCCTGATAATATGGCGATCGGTAAGGTCGCAAAAAAGCACCATTGACGTAGGGTGATTTTTTTGTGGTTGGGCTGACTGGTTGAGGGTGCAGCAGGTAAATGCTTGGGCATTAAGCTCATGGGTATTTCTAGCGCGATCGCTTTACTGTCTATTTGAGAGCTTACATTAATTAAGTAAGTAAGTGAGCAAAAAAAACCTTAAAACCTAAAAAGCTGAAGCGCACGCGCAGCTTGCGCTTCAGCTTTTTGGGTTTAATTATGCTTGCCTACTTGCATTAATTTATATTCGATACGAATTGATAAGCTCTATCACCGAGCCAATGCTAAAAGCGCCCATCGATCAAGTTGGGATCAAGATATTGACTCCTGAAAAGACAATAACGACAGGCTAATTTCTACGCAAAATCGCGTTAAAGTAGTTCTACATCACACACCAGCCTATTAAGGACGACAAAGCTTATGTCTCGCTTACCTCTTGCTTTAGTAACTGCTTTTAGCCGCCGCAACGCTCTCAAAATTATTAGCGGTATCCAAAACTTTGATTGCAACTCCGTGAAAATGGTTGTGCAAGCCGCCAATCGCGGTGGAGCTACTTTTGTAGACATCGCGGCTGATGCCGAATTAATTGCGATTGCTAAAGCTAATTGCTCATTACCAATTTGCGTATCCGCAGTTGAGCCTCAAAAACTCGCTGATGCTGTCGCCAGTGGCGCAGATCTAGTTGAAATCGGTAACTACGACAGCTACTACGCTCAAGGTCGTATTTTCACCGCCGATGAAATCATTGCTTTGACCCTAGAAACCAGAGCATTGCTGCCCCATACGGCAATCTCGGTCACCGTTCCTCACACATTGCCTCTCGATCAGCAAGTTGCCCTCGCTGAGAAACTCGAAGAAATTGGCGCTGACATCATCCAAACTGAAGGCGGCACAAGTTCAGCCCCAGTTCATGCAGGTGTGCTTGGTGCGATCGAAAAAGCATCGCCAACCCTTGCTGCTGCCCATGCTATCAGCCGCGCCGTATC
>JBBRQX010000079.1:0-8885 GCA_038225745.1 Pseudanabaenales cyanobacterium
ACTACCACTGTATCTTGATAAGCCAATCCTTCTATACTGTATCCATCCTCTTTACCTTCAGACATAGGATAATATTCAACAACTGTACCAATACTCCATTTTTTAATGCTGAACTGCGGAAGATCTTGAATTAATTGAACTTGGGAAAATAGGGGAAACATCATAAGTTTTTCCTCCTTATCTAGGAAATAAGGTTACGAATTGAGTTGTCTGTTCGGTTACGATTCAAATAGTTTTTAGGGTTAAAACTTTGCCATTAGGACAGACTAAGGAGCCAATTATAAGTTTATTCACTAAGCCAGCTAAAAATGGTTTCTACGGTTAATTGCAAATCACTGGCAAAGTCTGGCATTGGTAGAACTTGTTCAGGGCGATCGTATATTTGCAGGGCTTGATTGGCGCGATAAATAAAGACTACCTTATCATCAGGATCGAGCAACCATGCCACTTCAGTTCCATTTGCAAGGGCGAATAATCTTTTCTTGACTAATTTAGTTTGTCGTTGATCTGGTGACAAAATTTCAATCATCCAGTCGGGAGGAAGGTTAAAAACATTAGCGATTTCGCCACTGGAATCGCGCACGATCCGATCCCACCGAAAGACCGATATATCTGGCACGATGGATAGCCCACCAAAAGTGTAACGTAATTCTGAGAAAGCTCTAGCCATGCGCTTAGGTCTTAAAACAGAATTAATTGTGGCAGCAAACTCTGTTTGGATTGCGCTATGTTTTCCTTTGGGCATTGGTTTCTGAATTATTTCATAATCAAAATACTCACTTTCTGGCTCCGTCTCAGGAATTGCCAAAAAGTCTTCTAGTGAAAAAGACTTGACAGCGGCTTGTACCATGTGTTTTTTGCAGTGTTAAAGATTTAGGCTTGGGCGATCGAAAGCATAGAAAATCTATCGCGCTAGTGGTCAGATTTACTTAGTGTATAGCGCGATTAAAAAATAAAGAGTGCTTGTCACCCTTTATTTTTTAAATTTTGTAGACAAGTGCGTAGAAAGCAAATAGAATATATCCGCAAATTAAGGTACGTTCGCACCCCTTTGGAGGTCATTATTCCTGAACCGCTAACCCTGACTGTGAGTTTACGAGGCAGCCGCGAAGTCAAGGACACCTATCAATTGATCCGCCTCACAGGGCTTCTAGACGCTTTCTCTGAGCCAGCCTTTAAAAAGGTGATTGGCAAATGCGTCGAAGATGGCCCCCTAAATGTGATTTTAGATCTATCAACCATCGATTTTGTCGATAGCTCTGGACTTGGGGTTTTAGTGCAAATGGCTAAAAAAACTCAAACTTTGAGTGGTACTCTCCAGATTATTACCAATGCTAGAGTCACGCAAACCGTTAAATTGGTTCGATTAGATCAGTTCTTGTCACTTCAGCCATCGATTGATGCAGCTTTAGCAAAGCTTGCTCAAACCAAAAAAAGCTAGGCAACTAAGCAAAATTTTTATTTGCTTTATTAAAAGTGAATAAAAAACTGATGTCCAAATCAAGCTCAAAAAATGTAGACACTCAAATTAAACCTACTCAAATTTTGCATTAGAGATAAAGAAAGTTAAGGGGGAAAATTTTCTGGGTTTAATTTGTATATCTATGGTTAAAGGGCTTGTTTTGAGATTTCAAATCTATTATCAGAACTGCTGCTATGATAATTAACAGGACAAAATTTATAGACATTGAAGGGCAAGCACAGCTTGCCCTTCAATGTCTGAAAATATCTAAATATTTTGTCAAAACCTAACGTAAGTAAGCAAATTATTTTGTAAATGGCATTATCTCGTAATGTCTCTTAGCCCAATAGTTGAAAACATCGCTGAGATCCCAGCCTCGGCTCTAGCCTATATCGGTGATGCTGTTTATGAAATGCAGATGCGGTTGCACTATCTACTACCGCCACGCACCGCCAAACAGTATCACCAAGCTGTAGTTAGCCAAGTTAGAGCCGTGCAACAAGCAAAACTTCTCGAAAAACTCGATCTCACAGTCTTTGAGTCCGACTTGGTAAGGCGCGGACGCAATGCTGCGGGATCTACACCACGTAAAGTCGATCCCAAGATTTATCAAAAGGCAACAGGATTTGAAGCATTGATTGGTTATCTCTACCTAACCGATCGCGATCGCCTTGACCAAATTTTCACTCAGCTACTCAGCCACATCGACACCCCAGCGCCGCCATGACAACGCAACCCAGACTGAAACCCAAATCCGATAGAAATTCCGAGGCAGACAGAAATTTCGAGAAGCGCTCTGACAAGCCTTTTGACAAATATTCAGACAAGCGTTCTGATAATCGCTCTGACAGCCGCCCAGAACGTGGGGCTGAAAAGTCTTTTGACAAACCAAAACCTTACAAATCTTCAGAGAGAAGTTTTGATAAGCGTCCTGATACTCGCTCCGATAATCGGTCAGAGCGATATGTAGGGAAATCAGACAAATATTCGGACAAGCGCTCTGATAGCCGTTCTGACAATCGCTCTGATGCCAAGTATGGCGATCGCCGTCCTGAAAAGAGCTTTGAAAAACGCGCTGATTCTTACTCTGAGCCAAGATATTCTGAGCCAAAATCTGATCGCAATTTTGAAAAGCCGATCGCGAAAAAGTTTGGCGACAAGAAATTTGGCGACAAGAAATTTGCTGATAAAAAATTCGGTGACAAGAAGTTCGGCGATAAAAAGTTTGGCGATAAAAAATTTGAACGAAGCGATCGCCCCGATCGTGGATCTGATCGCAAATTTGATCGGGATCGTAAATTTGATCGTGCATCAGTTCCGAACTTTGAGCGTCGCTCCTTACCGCCCGTCTCCCATAATGTCGATCACAGCATTGATCCCGATGGCGAATTAGGGATTGTTCCACCAGTTCATAATCCTGAAAATCCCGATATTGTCTATGGTCGTCACGCAGTTGAAGCGGCTCTAAATAGCGATCGCAGCATTAATCGTGTTTGGGTAACTGCAAGATTGCGTTATGCTCCCGACTTCTTGCCCTTGATTAATGCCGCCAAGCTCGCAGGAGCCGTTGTCGATGAAGTTGATAGCACGCGCCTCGACCACATCACCGACAACGCTAGACACCAAGGCATTGCCATTCAGGTTTCCGCCTATGTCTATGCTGACCTTGATGAATTGATCGCCAGTGCTAAAGAAAAATCTACTCAGCCAGTCATCGTCATCGCTGACGGAATTACCGATCCCCAGAACTTAGGGTCGATCATCCGCACTGCGGCTGCCCTTGGAGCGCAAGCCCTTGTGATTCCCCAACGTCGTGCTGCGGGGATCACTTCCACCGTTGCCAAAGTCGCCGCAGGTACGTTAGAGACCTTGCCGATCGCTCGTGTAATCAACCTCAACCGCGCCCTTGAGAAAATCAAAGAAGCAGGTTTCTGGGTTTACGGAACGATGACCGATTCTGGTAGCGCCATTCACAAAACCAAGTTCTCTGGGGCGATCGCCCTAGTCATTGGCGCAGAAGGTGAAGGTTTAAGCCTCTCAGTTCAAAAAAACTGTGATTTCCTTGTGTCTATACCTTTAGAAGGGAAAGTGGAAAGCTTAAACGCATCAGTTGCGACAGGAATGGCTCTGTACGAGATTTTTAGACAGCGTTGGGTGAATACGTTAAACCTGAACAATTTGTCTTGAAGTCATGTTTTAATTTATATAGGCACAGGTAAATGATTTGAGTTAAAAACTCCATCATTTACCTAAAAGTATTCACTTTAGCTACGTAAAATCATGGGTAGTAACTTGTTTAAAAACATTTTTACATCAATTCTCGAAACCTTGGGCTTGGCTGTGTGGATCGAAATTGTCACTGATTCACCTCGTTGTACCTATTACTTTGGCCCCTTTGTCAGCGAGTCTGAAGCTAATATTGCCAAAATTGGCTATGTTGAGGATTTGGAATTAGAAGGCTCTAAAGGGCTTGCTGTAATGGTTAAGCGATGCAAACCTGAGAGCCTAACTATTTATGATGATTCGCTGGATTTTAAGTTTGACCGCTTTCCTGCATTTGGCGGTCAGACTCTGTAATCACAAAACTGATGGATTAATCAAGGGGCTTTAGCCCCTGTTTTTTTTTGAGATAAATGCATAATAAATATATATAAACGTTTATAGATTTTTAGAGTGAGCATATGTTATTTGGACTGGGAAAAAAGTTAACACTTCCTACTGCGGCAGATGCTCTTGCGGGAAGATCTTCAATAATTCCGACAGCATCGCATCATTTTGTAAATGGTAATGCGCTAAAACCACCTTTTCCTAAAGGTATGGAAACTGCCGTTTTTGGTTTGGGATGTTTTTGGGGAGCGGAGCGTAAGTTTTGGCAACAGAAAGGCGTTTATATCACAGCTGTGGGTTATGCCGCAGGCTTAACGCCTAACCCGACCTATGAAGAGGTTTGTTCGGGCAAGACGGGACATAATGAGGTTGTGCTGGTTGTCTACGATCCCCAAGTGATTAGCTATGCTGATTTGCTGAAAGTTTTCTGGGAATCTCATAACCCGACCCAAGGAATGCAACAGGGCAATGACAAGGGTACACAATACCGTTCGGGTATTTATGTTTACAATGAAGCCCAAAGAAAACTGGCTGAAGACTCACTCAAAGTCTATGAAGATGCACTCAAGGCTTCAGGGATGAAACAAGGCATTACGACGGAGATTTGTGATACTGGTGAGTTTTATTATGCTGAGGGCTACCATCAGCAATACCTTGCCAAAAATCCTGGTGGATATTGTGGCTTAGGCGGTACTAACGTTTGTTATCCTGCGGCAGCAGTTGCCTAAAAAAAAGCCTCGCATCGCGAGGCTTTTTTTAGGTTCGGTTTAAATTGCGTTGATTACTATTTCGGCGAGTTTAGTGGCTGCGCCTGCTTCTCCACATACTTTTTTTAGGCGATCGCGCATTTTTGCGAGTTCATCAGGGCGGTCGAGATAAAACAAAATTTGGTTAACAATTTCAGTTGGCATAATTTCTCCTAAAATCTCTGGCACGATCGCTTCGCCTGCCCAGATGTTTGGCCAAGCTAGCAACTGACCTCTTCTTTGAATTTGCGAGATCAGCATAGAATTAATTGATTTCGCGAAAATTTTACCCAATAATGGTGTACCTGCGAGTAAACCTAATACCCCATCCCAGCCCACTTGGATGTCAATAAAATTGGTGGGTGATAGGACGATCATGGGTAAATTTAGAGAGGCAAGCTCGGCAGTATTTGCGCCAGTGGTTGTAATGCAGATTTGACTGCTTTTGAGCATTTCATGGGCAGGAAATTCTTGATGAATCTTGATAACTGTACCTTTAGCGGTGAGCAAGTTGCCATCCGCCAAAATTGCTGTCGATCCATCACTATCGGGCGTAGGAAAGCTAATTTGCCCATACTGAGCTAGGGCTTCGGGGGTAGTCGTTGGCGCAAGGGCGATTACCAAATCAAGATCGGGGCGCTTTTGCTGGAGAATATCGGCGATCGCCACAACTAAAGGCACACCGATTTGCAATTTATGTCCTTTGGAACCCGGCAAAAAACAAACTCGCAGCCTAGAGTCAAAGCCAATTGGTAAATCTGACTCTGCGCGATCAACCATTAAATCGCCGATCACCGTTGCCTTTGATCTAAATTTGATAGGAATTTTATTAGCGATCGCTTGATTACGAACAGCAAAGAGATCCGCCCAGCGATACCATCGTGCTTCCCATTCCGCATAAATTAGGGTTTTGTAACCCAGTCGCTTGGCGATCGCCACGGCAAAAAATTGATCCCCGCCCAAAAAAATTACGATCCCCTGTTTCACCCATTCCCAGTTAGGTGTTTTGCCCCACAATAAAAAATCAAAAAATTGATCCTGATCCAAGACCCGATCAATATTTGGAAAACTTTTCGCCAGTTGCGCTTCTTGCCCACTACCATTTCGACAAGGCGATAAGGCGATCGAGATCCGAAATTGTGGTTTCGCTTTCTCTGTTTGCGATTTTTCCGTTGGCGAGCTTTGGACTATTGCTAAAGCTTTAAGGAAAGGGCATACCCATGTTGTTAATTCGCCAGGGCCATTGGACAGAATTAAAATATCTGTAGAAATATTTGTGGGATCAGTGGGGTGAACCATAGTTAATAAACCCATAAAGTAGACAGAAAAATTTGCGCCCTCTCTACTTTATGGGCTTATCGACAGAAATAGATAGTGACGCAATCAAATTCACGATAAGATTATGCACTCAAAATCAAGTTAAATTAAGAGCTAGCAACTTAGCTTTTTACCCAAATTTTTATAAACGTCACGCATGTGGATTTAAATAGTTTATTTGATACACCAAAACCTGTAATTGGGGTTATCCATCTTTTGCCGTTACCTACTTCGCCGCGTTGGGGGAGCAGCCTTAGAGAGGTCATCGATCGCGCAGAACAGGAAGCGACCGCACTCGCCGCAGGTGGGGTGCATGGAATCATGGTCGAGAATTTTTTTGATGCTCCGTTTACCAAGGATCGCGTCGATCCTGCGGTGGTCAGTGCCATGAGTCTGATTGTGCATCGTGTCAAGCAGATGGTTAGTATTCCTGTTGGCATAAATGTCCTGAGAAATGATGGACATAGTGCGCTAGCGATCGCATCCTGTGTCGGTGCTAAGTTTATTCGGGTCAATGTCTTGATGGGCGTAATGGCAACCGATCAGGGCATTATCGAAGGCGATGCCTACAAGCTTTTGCGCTATCGCCGTGAGCTAGACTCGGATGTAAGAATATTTGCTGACGTTTTAGTAAAACATGCTCAGCCAATGTCAGTGCCGCAAATTTCTGCCGCAGTTCACGATACGATTCATCGCGGGCTTGCCGATGCGGTGATTTTATCGGGATGGGCGACGGGGCATCCGCCCACATCGGAGGATCTTAAGGAAGCAAAACTTGCCTGTGGTGATACGCCTCTGTTTGTTGGCTCTGGTGCAACATGGGAGAACGTGCCGCAGTTGATGGAATATGCTGACGGCGTAATCGTCTCTAGTTCACTCAAGCGTAATGGTCAGATTCAACAGGCGATCGATCCGATTCGGGTTAGTCGTTTTGTCGATGCAGTGCGGTTAGATATTGCCAATAAAAAAACCAAACATTATGCTGAAGAGCAAATATTGCGATCGCCATCTATACCAATTGGGTAAAATCTATAAATATCTATGACAGTGCTTTGCACTGTCATAAACGCTAAATTTTTTTGATCAGGTAGGTATAAATTGTCAGGAACAGCTATGCGAAAAAAAACTGAGCCTTGGTTGCATCGGTGGTCGCGCCCTGCGATCGTTGCTTTGTCACTATTTGGCTTTTCTTTGGTAACTTATTTGACCGTAACTCATTTCTTTGGACAAAAAGTTGCACTCTGTAATGTTGAAGGTAGTGGCTGTGATTTAGTCCTGAGTAGTGAATATGCCAAAATTTTTGGTATTCCCCTAACCATTTTTGGAGCCTTGGGCTATCTCACACTGGGGCTTTTGGCAGGTTTGCCATTGTTACTAAAACGGGATAATCCTAAAGCCCAATCACAAATCAAGGAATTAGCTAATTTTTTGATGTTTATGGTGTCTTCGTCAACCTTTGTCTTTAGTGGATACCTGATGTATCTCCTCGCATCAGGCAGTATTGGCGGACAGTCGCAGGCTTGCCTCTATTGCATTTCTTCGGCAGTCGCTATGGCGACCATTTGGACTCTTACAGTATTTGGGACTTCTTGGAAAGATGTTGGTCAGTTATTTTTTACAGGCGCAATCGTGGCGATCGTCACGATCACGGGAACGCTAGGAGTTTACGCTAGCCAAGGTAAAATTGCGGCACAAAGCAATTCTTTTGCGGGGCGCTTAGCGCAACACTTGACCGTAACTAATGCCAAGATGTATGGCGCTTATTGGTGTCCTCATTGTATAGATCAGAAAAAACAATTTGGTGAAGCGCAGAAGTTAGTCCCTTATGTTGAATGCGATTCTAAGGGTGTAAACCCGCAAACTGCGCTATGTCAGCAAAAAGGTATTACAGGATTTCCGACTTGGGAGATCAATGGCAAAATGCTTTCTGGTGAACGCAGTTTAAATGAATTAGCAACCGCATCTGGCTATACAGGCGATCGCCAATAATTTAGCGATTAGCTGAATTTTTTTGTTCTAGCATCCTCACAATAAATAGCAGCACAAAAGCGATCGCAGTCATGATTAGTACCATTACATTGGCGAGTCCATATTCTTGCAACTGGACTGCATCATAGATAGCAAGGGGCAAGGTTTGAGTACGGCTAGGGATACTGCCACAAACCATTAGAGTTGCGCCAAACTCTCCTAATCCTCGCGCCACACTGAGTCCAAATCCTGCCAAAATGCCACGATAGGCAAGCGGAAGAGTTATGTGCCAAAGCAAATCTAATCCTGAGCAACCACAGACACGAGCCGCATCTTCTAGCTCACTGTCAACATTTGCGATCGCGGCTCTAGTCGATTCCACCATCAGTGGCATGGCAACAACTGCTGAGGCGATCGCTCCTGCTTGCCAAGTAAAGAGCAGATCGATCCCCAGCAATTCTTTGATCGGGCTGCCCCTTCCTAGCCCGATCAACAAAAAATAACCGACAACACTAGGCGGCAAAACAAGGGGTAAGTTAAGAAAAGTAGAAACTAATAGTTGCCCTGAAAATTTTGTCGTGGCTAGCCAGATGCCTAGACTCAAACCGATAATCAATACATTAGCACTAGCGACTAATGCCACCTGTAAAGACAAAATTAGCGGATCTAAAATCAATTGCGAAATCATCTTTTAGGCATCTCTGATGGCAAAACAAACCCATATTTCTGCATTAGCGTTCTTCCCTTTGTAGAGGTGATAAAATAGGCAAACTGTTGAGCAATAT
>JBBRQX010000080.1:0-8884 GCA_038225745.1 Pseudanabaenales cyanobacterium
ATCCAGCGATGGGAATGGTGCATCATGCTTCAATGCATAACCTGATGCTGCGTCATTGGTTGGCTAGTGGTGGTATTGAACCCGACAAAGATGTGGATGTAATCGTGATTCCACCACCGCAGATGGTATCTAACTTAATGGCAAACAATATCATCGGCTATTGCGTAGGTGAACCTTGGAACGTCCGCGCTGTACATGATAATGTGGGTTTTGTGGTTGCGACTGACCTGAATATTTGGCGCGGACATCCCGAAAAAGTATTGGGTGTTCGCAAAGATTGGGCGGAACAATATCCTAATACCCACCTTGCTGTGGTCAAAGCTCTGCTGGAAGCATCACAGTTCTGTGAGCCAGTAGAAAACCGTGATGAAGTCGTACTGACTTTAGCTAAACCCAATTATCTAAATCTCGATCCTGTCTATATTCGGCCAGGTTTTGCTGGGCCTTATCGGGTGAGTACGATGGAAGCGAAGTATGAGAAGGATTTCTGCCAATTTGGTGTTGGTAATATGCCATCCAAGAAAGAACATCTTTGGGTACTCACGCAAATGGCGCGTTGGGGATTAGTCAAGTTCCCTGAAAATCATGCAGAGGTGATCTATAACTTGCTTGCCACCAATGTTTATCAGCAAGCGGCGAAAGAATTAGAAATAGCGATCGCTGAAGAAGACAAAGAGCCAATCGTTTTAGCTGACGGATCAGTATTTGATCACAGTGATCCGATCGCCGCTCTACGCACTATGTCATACTCAAAATTCACAGAAGCCAGCTATTTTGATCCAGTCAAAGGTTTTGCAACCAAAAAAGTAGCTGTGCGCCAATAGCTAAATACTCTTCTATGTCTGCACCTAGTACCTCTATCCAAATCGCACCTAAAACCGTCAAAACCCTCTGTCCTTATTGTGGTGTAGGCTGCGGTTTGGAGGTGGTCGAAACCAGCAATCAGCCAACTGCGAAATTTCCCGATCGCTTCAAAGTTAGAGGCGATCGCGCTCATCCGTCTAGTCAGGGCATGATCTGCGTTAAGGGCGCAACTATTGCCGAATCGATCCAAAAAGATCGGCTGTTACATCCGATGATGCGCGAAATGCTGGATGAAGAATTTCGCCAAGTTAGTTGGGATGAAGCTCTCGATGCGATCGTCAACCAGATGCAAAAGGCGATCGCGACTAAAGGCGTAGACTCGCTCTGTATGTATGGTTCGGGACAATTTCAGACTGAGGACTATTACACGGCGCAAAAATTATTTAAAGGTTGCTTGGGAACCAATAACTTTGATGCGAACTCAAGGCTCTGTATGTCTTCCGCAGTTTCAGGCTATGTTAAAAGTTTTGGTGCTGATGGTCCTCCCTGTTGCTACGAAGATTTGGAAGTCACCGATTGTCTATTTGCGATCGGCACAAATACGGCTGAGTGCCATCCGATTATCTTCAACCGCTTTCGTAAATATCATAAAAAGAATCCCCACGTTAAGCTAATAGTCGTCGATCCGCGCCGCACTCAAACTGCCGAAGTTGCTGATTTACATCTAGCAATTCAACCAGGTACAGACATCGATTTATTAAATGGAATCGCGCATTTATTACTGAAATGGGGGAAATGCGATCGCGAATTTATTGAACAACACACTACTGGATTTTCCGAATTTACCGAAATAACCCAACTCTACACACCTGAATTTGTATCTCAACGCTGTGGAATTAGCGTTGAAGACTTAGAACTCGCTGCTAGATATTGGGCAGAATCATCGCGAGTTCTATCCATTTGGTCAATGGGTGTTAATCAATCTACTCAAGGGACTGCCAAAGTTCAATGTATTATTAACTTACATTTGCTGACTGCCCAAATTGGCAAAGCAGGCGCGGGACCTTTCTCATTAACGGGTCAACCTAACGCGATGGGTGGACGCGAAGCAGGTGGTTTAGCAAATTTACTACCCGGTTATCGATTTGTCGCTAATCCCCAACATCGCGCCGAACTAGAAACATTTTGGGGCTTACCATCTGGACAAATTTCCGATCGCGTTGGACGCACTGCATGGGACATAATTCGTGGCTTAGAAGCCGATGAAGTCGATTTCTTATGGATAGCTGCCACCAATCCCGCCGTCAGTTTTCCCGATCTCGTGCGGACTAAAGCGGCTCTGAGGCGATCGCCTTTCACCGTATACCAAGACGCATATTACCCCATCGAAACATCTGCTTTTGCCCATATTCTCCTTCCTGCGACCCAATGGAGCGAGAAGACTGGCACAATGACCAATTCCGAGCGCTGTGTCACTCTTTGTCAAGCCTTTCAGCCACCGCTTGGTGAAGCTCGCGATGATTGGGCAATTTTTGCCGAAGTCGGTCGCCGCCTTGGTTTTGCTGATAAGTTCAAATTCCAAACTTCTGCTGATGTTCATGCTGAGTTTGTGCAAATAACTCGCGATCGCCCCTGTGATATGACAGGAATTAGCCATGCCAAACTCGCCGAACTAGGCGCGATGCAATGGCAAGCTTCCGATCAACATCCAGAACAAGATCACCTTCACAATAAGCGTCTCTACACCGATCTGCAATTCCATACCAGCGATCGCAAAGCACGATTTGGGGCTTATCATTCTCAAGGCGTGTTTGAAGCTCCTGATGAGCAATATCCGTTTATCCTGACCAATGGCAGACTTTACGGACATTGGCACACTCAGACACGCACAGGTCGCATTGACAAAATCTGTCAGATGCATCCCAATCCCTTTATCGAAATCCACCCCAAGGATGCGAACAAATTTGGCATTAATAATGGCGATCTAGTAGAAGTGAAGTCTCGGCGCGGTTCTTCTAAATTTCCTGCGCTGGTGACTGAGGCGATCGCGCGAGGTGTGTTGTTTGTGCCAATGCATTGGGGAACGCTTTGGGCAGATAATGCGGAGGCGAATGCGCTCACCCATCATGAAGCATGTCCTGACTCAAAGCAACCAGAGTTAAAGGCTTGCGCCGTTGCGATTAGGTTAGGAATGAAAAATAAATAAGCTATGCAAAATAGGAAAAACAAACTATGCAAATCAGACTAGGCTCGATTAGGGCAGTGTTCTTTATTGAAAACAAATGCATAAGTTAATTATTTTTCATTCCTTAGCAAGTCTGGCTCATTTATAGCTGCATCTATACAGTTTTTACTAATTTAATCTAGATTAACTGAAAAATATGTTAACCTTATGGGTGAATAATTTTCTTAAGTCCTGCTATAATGGACATTGTATTCAAAAATAAAAAGATCGATAAGTTCTGCAACAACCAAAAACTTTTAGTCAAAGAGTTTGGTGCAGATCGAGCTAAGCGTATTCGCCGCCGACTTGATGATCTTCGAGCCGTTGAGGTGCTTGAAGATATGCGAAACTTTCCAGGGCGATGTCATGAGTTGCTCTATGACCGTTCTGGTCAACTGTCGCTCGATCTCGATCATCCTTATCGACTTATCTTTGAGCCATCTCACGATCCATTACCGAAGAAGCCTGATGGTGGACTCGACTGGACAAAGATCTCATCGGTGACAATTGTTGGAGTAGAGGACACCCATGATTAGCACAGTTAAAAATCAATATTTACCAGATTATGTTTCTCCTCCTGGTGAGACATTATTGGAGTTGTTAAACGATCGCGGCATGAGTCAAGCAGACCTAGCCGATCGCACAGGCAGACCGAAGAAAACAATCAATGAAATTATTAATGGTAAGGCTGCGATCACCCATGACACAGCTTTGCAATTAGAGCGCGTTCTGGGCATTCCTGCTAGTTTTTGGAACAGTCGTGAGCAACATTTTCGCGAATTCTTAGCACGCCAACAGGAGCAGGAGCAGTTACAACAGCAGATTGATTGGCTCGATCGCGTTCCTGTTAATGAGATGGTAAAGCTCAACTGGATTGAGAAGCGCAAAGAGAAGATAGAACAGTTACAAATTGTCTTGAATTTCTTTGGGGTGGTTTCTCCTGAGCAGTGGGATACCTATTGGAATTCGCGATCGCTTGCTTTCCGTAAGTCTGTCAAGTTTGAGGATAATCGCATCGCCACAAATGCTTGGCTTAGAAAAGGTGAACTTGATGCCCAAAAAATCGAATGCGCTCCTTATCAGACGGAAAAGTTCAAGCAGGTATTACAGGAAATCCGCAGTCTGACCGTACAGCATCCCAAGGAGGTCATTGCTCAGGTGAAGCAGTTGTGCGCTTCGGCGGGAGTTGCGATCACTTTAGTACCATCTCTAAAAGGGGTGAGGGCTAGTGGAGTAACTCTTTGGCTGACTCCTAGTAAGGCAATGATTCAACTTAGTTTGAGATATAAGCGTGATGATCGCTTTTGGTTCACGTTCTTTCATGAGGCAGGGCATGTGCTTCAGGAAAAGAAACGCGATGTGTTTATTGAAACGGACGAGAAAAAGGATTATGACCCGAATGATCTAATGGAGCAGGATGCTGATAAGTTTGCGGCAAATTTCTTGATTCCGAAGC
Source organism: Pseudanabaenales cyanobacterium (assembly GCA_038225745.1). Lineage (GTDB taxonomy): Bacteria > Cyanobacteriota > Cyanobacteriia > Pseudanabaenales > Pseudanabaenaceae > Pseudanabaena. The sequence goes on from JBBRQX010000080.1 coordinate 4,485, forward strand.
AGGATTTACAGGAGTTTCTCAATGAGAAAGTGTTTGATGATCATGCGATCGCTAAGTTTGCTTTTGAGATCGGTATTGCTTCTGGAATTGTTGTTGGTAGGTTGCACCATGAGGGTTGTTTGTCTTATCGGCAGGGCAATGATTTGAGGCAAAAAATAGACTGGGATGATTTTTTACTTTTGCGTAACCGTGTGATTTGTAACGCAAAGTAAACAAGCAATCAGCTAATATTGCATCAAATGAGATAAATCAGGTTTTGCCTAATTTATCCCATTTCATAAACTTTTTCCTCACTTCTCCCGATGAAACACCTAACACCTAATCCCAGCTTTAGCTTGACCATCCGCGTACAACTCCTCAATCGCGCAGGAACGTTATCTTCTGTAATTAGCGCTTTGGCTGAAGCGGGAGGGAATCTTGGACAGATTGACCTGATCCAGCAGACTCGCAAAATTTCGGTGCGCGATATTTCGGTAAATGCTTCCAGCACTGAGCATATGGACAAGTTGATCGAAGTCGTGAAGGCTGTCCCAGAAATTCGCGTCCTCGATATTTACGATCGCACCTTTAATATTCATAAAGGCGGCAAAATTCATATTGAATCCAAGGTTGCCGTCAAAGGACAAGACGATCTGGCTATGGTCTATACCCCCGGTGTGGGGCGCGTCTGTATGGCGATCGCTGAAGATAAGCGTAAAGTTTATGACTACACGATCAAATGCAACACGATCGCGGTAGTAACCGATGGTTCAGCAGTTCTTGGACTAGGCGATATTGGGCCCGAAGCCGCCATGCCCGTTATGGAAGGTAAGGCAATGCTATTCAAACAATTTGCGGGACTAGATGCTTTTCCGATCTGTCTGAATACTCAAGATGTCGATGAAATTGTGGAAACCGTCAAACGGATTGCGCCAGGATTTGGCGGCGTAAACCTCGAAGATATTAGCGCTCCACGCTGCTTTGAAATCGAAAAACGCCTCAAAGCCGAATTAGATATTCCTGTTTATCATGATGACCAACATGGCACAGCGATCGTGGTTGTTGCGGCTACAATCAACGCCCTCAAAGTTGTCGCTAAACCAATTGAGACAGTGCGAATCGTGATGAATGGCGCAGGAGCAGCGGGGATCGCCGTGGCAAGATTGTTGCGTGAAGCAGGCGTAACTAAGATCGCCATGTGTGACTCTAAGGGCTGCATCAGCAAAGATCGCACTGACCTTACTCCTGAAAAATTAGAATTTGTCAGCGCTGAAGGTGGTTCTCTCGCAGATGTCATCAAAGGATCTGATATGTTTATCGGTCTGAGTGTGAAGGGCGCACTTACGCCTGAGATGGTGCGGAGTATGGCTCCTGCGCCGATTGTTTTCGCGATGGCAAATCCCAATCCTGAGATTCAGCCCGAACTAGTGGTCAATGATGTTGCCGTCATCGCTACAGGTCGCAGTGACTACGCCAACCAAATTAATAATGTGCTTGCTTTCCCTGGAATTTTCCGAGGTGCGCTTGATGCAAGGGTTACTCAAATCACTACGCAGATGAATTTGGGGGCAGCTCAGGCGATCGCATCTCTAGTTAGCAGCAGCGATCTCGCACCTGATTTTATTATCCCGTCAGTATTTGATCCTCGCGTTTCCCATGCCGTCGCCGCCGCCGTTCATGCTGTGGCACGTCAGCAAGGGCTAGCTAACGCCTAAAGAAAATGGCGTGCTTTGCACGCCATTTTCTTTATATGAGTTTTATGTCAATGTCAAGCGATGCAAAATATGGGGCAGCAACAACACGCTAGCAATTAGCAAAGCTGCGATCGCCGCAATCAGCACTGCACCAGCCGCACAGTCTTTAGTAATTTTCGCTAATTGATGGAACTCTCGCCCTACTGCCAAATCAACGACTGCCTCTAAAGCTGTATTTAACAACTCCAGCACCAAAACTAAAGCGATCGTCAAACTGATAACCGAACACGCAACAGCCGAAAGTTGGAAATAAAAACTCAAAGATAAGGCGATCGCGCCAATGATCAGGTGAACGCGAAAATTGCGCTGTGTACGGAAAGCGTAACTAACACCTTGTCCAGCATATTTAAAACTCAGCAGCAAGTTTGTGGCAACTTGAAAAGAAGCACTGCGTTGCGCTGCACTCTCTTCGGATTTATCCGACTCATTAATCTCTGTCCTTGGCTCAAGTATAGAAGGCGATTTAACTAAAAGCAGTTTTGGTAGCGGTAAATCGTTATTCATGCAGATTCTTCCAAATAGACTTTGCCAAGCAATTGTCGAGATTCTAACGCTAAGAGTTTAGTTTACCCAAATTATACACACAAATACTTAAGTTTTCGTTTAGCAATTTTTACATTGCCTTGCACCGAAACAAAACCTAATATTTTAGATAAAAGCCTTGTAACGCGATGCTTCTACCTGAAATATTTGCGAATTGATCTATAGCAAAATTAATTGCAACATGCGATCTTGCTGTTTTAGCATCGCTTCTAAACTGTCATCGTCAGGATGATCCCAGCCAAGTAGATGTAACAATCCATGAGCTGCTAGCCAAGCCAATTCATAGATTAGTGAATGACCGCGTTCTTCAGCCTGACGGATTGCGGTGGTTTGAGAAATGATAATGTCGCCCAAAGAGATTGGCTCTATGTAACCAGAGTCATCAAGTGGAATTTCTGGGACATCAGACTCTAAAGCGGCAAACGACAACACATCAGTCGGGCGATCCTGCTGACGGTATTGCAAATTTAATTGTTGAATCGTCAAATCATCAGTAATTGCTAGAGATAGCTCATACTCACCATCTGCGATCGCCTGTTGCGATCGCAGATATGGCTCCCAACTGGCAAACCATTCTTGCCATTGCTCCACCGAAATCGGGTGGCGATCGGCAATCTCAGGATAAATTTCACAATACAAATCAATACTCACGGCTTTAGATCCCCATGCATTAACAAATAATTAAGAACAGAACCAACGAATAAGCCAACCCCAAAAGCTTTTGGGATTCTGGAACTTACTGAAAATCATCAATGAAAAGCGATCGCTAACCCTATCAAAGTACCAAATACTCCTACAATCGTTAAGAAAAAATGGAATAGAGACGTACTACCTTTTTTGACCATGTTACGCATGGCAAGTTTAACAAAACTATCCTTTTCTTGAATTTGAGTATTAGATTTCAAACTGTCGGCAGCCTTTTTGTCATCAATTTTTGAGGCTGAGCTAGAACGATCATTTATATTACTGTCCATGATTTTGTTTGTAGATAATTAATAAGAATCTGATTTAACCTGAATAATAATGTCTGAAAAAACAATATTAAGAGAGTATGTAATAGAAAGTACATAGTCAATCTACTGACCCAAAATCGAACTACGGGCCTGTAAAGATTACTCTTTCTATCCCTGCCTTATCTTAACGAAAGTTTATCATCAGCATTATCTATACCCTGTAATATGAAAATTACGTCTTAATTAAAGATGGTCAGTAAAAACGGGTATAAGTAATTTTGCGGTTGTGTAGTACAGTTTGCACAGGCAAAATTAAAAAGCCTAATATAATTTAACTCAAGGAAAACATTATCATGGCAGTCGAAAAAGTCAATTCTTCTTCTAGCTTAGCTGAAGTCATCGATCGCATTTTGGACAAGGGTATTGTCATTGATGCGTGGGTAAGAGTCTCTTTGGTGGGAATCGAACTATTAACAATCGAAGCTCGTGTTGTTATCGCCTCTGTGGATACATACCTCAAGTATGCTGAAGCAATTGGTCTCACGGCATCGGCATCAGTACCTGCAGCCTACTAAGTGCTTACGGCTAGCTTTGCTAGTAGTAAACACAAAACAATAGATTGTCAGTCTACCGATTTTTTTTCTACTCCTTTCTCCATAAAAATTATCTTGTCAGTTTATTGCTTACAAGGCGATCATTTTTTGGCAAGGTAACTATATGGTGGGAAGGGGGATTATTGAAAAAGTTTAAAGCGATTCATGGAAAAGTATTTTTCAAAGCGATTAAAAACCGAATCTAAAAAAGTGAATTTGAGGGTAATGTCATGGCTTCTTTAATGCAAGAATTTGCGGAAGCAAGGAAACGACGACTGCAAAAACGAGCGGATTTTTTGGTTGATAGTCAGCTAGCATCGGAATCTCGACAAGAAGAAGTCCAAAATCGGTCTAACCAAATGTCGCGGCACTTACAGGATCTATACATTGCCCGAACTGAGCAAGCTATTGAAGATAGTGCTCAACGGGCTCAAGATGTCAGAACTCGTACTTTTAAAACGCGATCGCTACTAAAACATATTCATAGAGTACGCATTCGTACAAGCCAAGCTGACAGTATACTACGTCAACAATCTTAAGCTGATCGTCTTGCCACGGCTGATGCTGATCGTGAGCAC
>JBBRQX010000081.1:0-8882 GCA_038225745.1 Pseudanabaenales cyanobacterium
AGTCGGATTTTAAGCCTGTGGACAAGAAGGAGCCGTCTCCCTTGGTTGAATCAGGAAATAAACAGCAAACTAGGTTTGCATAGGTTTTTTATAACGGAGTATATTTAATCCATTGGTAAAGAGTCTATCTTTTTAAACTCGCCATTCCAAGGGGCGAAAAATGGCAAAAACATCATTCCCGGAATCGCTAAAACTAACGTTAATAAGAAAAATAACGCCCAACCTTTGCCATCACTGCCAGCTAACCATGGGATTTGGTTAATGGCACTCCATGAGGGCATATTGCGCTGAATGAATTGAGCCGACTCGCCTGAAAATGGCGAAGCTAATAGATCGCGACCAACTGCAAATAGGCTAGACAGCAGCGCAAACTGAGTTGCTGAAAAACTGGGGTTGCATAAAATCATTAAAAACCCTAAAAATCCTGCTGTCCCCAACCCGCCGCAAAAATTCTCAACATTAATCGCTGCTAGCAAAACTAAATCATTTTTACCAACCACAGCGATCGCGTAATAGCCAATATTGCTAATTGCTTGGAGAAATCCGAATACCCACAAGGAGCGATTGATCCCGATTTTACTTAAAATTGCGCCACCTGCTAGCGTCCCCACAATTGTCGCCACTAGTCCAATCCCCTGACGTACAGTGCCGATTGTGCCATCGTCAAAAAGAGTCTTTAAAAAAGGAACTGCCATTTTGCCAACCATGGCATCGCTAAACCGATAGAAGATCGTAAATACCAGAATCAGTAGAACTCTAGTGACTCCCAATCGGTGAAAAAACTCTTGAAATGGCTTAACGACAGCTTCATCTAACGAGGCAGGACGCGCTTCAGCTTCGGGCGGTTCTGGCGCATTAATTGTGGCAATTATGCCAAGACTCATAACGATCGCTAAAAGCACATATACCCACGCCCAACCAAATTTGCTTGCCAAGTTAAACCCGACAAATCCTGCAAATAGGAGCGCGATCCGATAACCCATTACCCAAATCCCGATTCCTGCGCCGACTTCCTGCACTGCTAAGACATCAGTACGATAGGCATCGATCGCAATATCTTGAGTGGCACTAAGAAAGGCAAGAATCAAAGCGGCGATCGCTAATATTGGCAAAGCGACTGATCGCTCGGTTGGCAAAATATTACCAATTGTAAACATTTGCCAAGCGATCGCCAAAATCGCCAGCACTAAGCCGCCCTGTGTTAATAAAATCCAACCCCTCCGTCTGCCTAAAAAAGGCGGTACAAAGCGATCAATAAATGGTGACCACAAGAATTTGAGTGAATAAGGCAATGAAACCAAGCCTAACCAACCAATCGTACTAAGGTCAAACTTAGCGCTGGTAAGCCATGCGCGGAAAGCATCATCAGTTAGCGCGTAAGGCAGTCCTGATGCAAACCCTAGCGACAAAAGTGCCGCCATTTTGCGACTCTGAAAAACTCGAAAAAATTGCGCGATCGTTTTCATATCTGCGGATTGGACTACAATATACATGTAAGCGGAGACACAAGTTTCCGTTCACTCCTCACACCACATTCCGCCCGAGCTTATGAGCAGCAAAGGCGGTTTCTTCTTTTTTGACTATAAGTGCTTTTTGGCAAGTAAGTTTGTTGTCTAGTTCAACAAAACCCACTTTAGTAAGCTGATGTACCTTTAAGTCGCAAGATGATTATGTCGCGCTTCGCGCGGCATAATCATCTTCTGGTTTTTGATATGCATTTTAAATGTTGATCAGCTTGTAAAACCGAAAGAGTAGATGCGGCGCTCCGCGCCGCATCTACTCTTTCGGTTTTAGTTTGTCTTAATATAAGTGGCGACAGCTATACAATCAGAACTTTTGTAACAATTCTGGTTTTTAAAAAATTTGTAATCCTAGCTGTTATACTACTTGAACGCAATTTTTAAAAATAAAAGTTTTTAGTATTTAGGGAGTTGACAAAGTATGTCATCAGTGGTCAATGTTACAGAAGATTCTAGCTTTGAGCAGGATGTACTTAAAAGTGAACTTCCTGTTCTGGTAGATTTTTGGGCCCCTTGGTGTGGTCCCTGCCGTATGGTTGCGCCTGTAGTGGAAGAAATCGCTACGCAATATGAGGGCAGAATCAAGGTTTACAAGCTTAATACCGATGAAAATCCTACCGTAGCTGGAGAATATGGCATTCGTAGTATTCCCACACTTATGGTGTTTAAGGATGGTGCGCGTGTAGATGTGGTTGTTGGTGCTGTTCCTAAGTCAACACTTTCTACTACAGTCGAAAAGCATTTAGATAAGCCTGTTGCACTTGAAACTGGCAACGAATACAATGAATCCATCAGAAATAGAGAAGGATTTGTAGTTGACAAGAATTGAAAAGATTTGTAGAAAACTCCAAAGTAATTTCTACCTTTAAATAAATTCATTTTTCTTTGAGAGCCTTACATCGTAAGGCTTTTAATTTGTTTACTTTAATAAAACTAAGTAATGTCACAATCCAAGATTGTCGAAATTTTATCTGAGGACGAGTTAAGACGGACAATTAATCGTCTGGCTTCGCAAGTTGTTGAGGCTAGTGGTGATTTGTCAAATGTTGTTTTGCTTGGTGTTTATACTCGTGGTGTGCCGCTAGGTAAGGCGATCGCGAAGCAAATCCAAACACTTGAAGGAATTTTAGTTCCTTCGGGAGCGCTAGATATTACATTTTATCGAGATGACCTCGACAAAATCGGGCTGCGGACACCTAGCAAAACTGAGATTCCCTTTGATTTGAACGGCAAAACTGTAGTCTTGGTAGATGATGTAATTTATAGCGGGCGGACGATTGGAGCGGCGCTAAGTGCAATCCATGATTACGGTCGCCCCAAAGCGATCAGATTATTAGCTTTAATTGATCGCGGTCATCGTGAGTTGCCAATTCATCCTGATTATGTAGGGCGGACTTTGCCAACTTCTAAGGATGAACAGGTGAAGGTATTTTTGAGTACGGCTGGCGATGGTCGCGATGGGGTGGAATTAATTAAACCTATAGATTAGGCAAATGGGATTTGCCTAATTTTTGAAAAGTCTTTTGTAGTGAGAGCTATATAACTGCGATCGCCCTTTTTTGTTATTTTTCAATTGATTTAAAGCAGGGCTAATCACAAAAAGTGTAGTTCTTGTTAAGTTCTCTTTTTGTGTAACCGATGCCATTTCTGACAAAGGCACTGTCAAAATTTTCTCATCTTCCCAACCTAAGCGATAACAAATTGCCACAGTGGTATCTGATGGATAATGTTCCATTAATTTTGCTTGAGCATTCTCTACATGATGAGTGCTGAGGTATAAACATAATGATGCTTGGTGAGCAGCTAGACTTGATAATTCTTCTTTTTCGGGAACTTGAGTGCGCCCACTAATTCTTGTAAGAATAATCGTTTGGACTAACTCAGGAACCGTTAACTCAATTTGTAAACGTGCCGCCGCTAGTTGAAAAGCACTCACACCAGGGATGATTTCAAATGGAATTTCTGCTTCCGTAAGCGCGATAATTTGCTCTTGGATTGCGCCATACAAGCTCGGATCGCCATCGTGTAAACGGACTACTAATTTATGCGATCGCACTCTGTCAATTATAATCTCTAAAATTTCTTCTAGAGACTTACTAGCAGTGGGAATAATCTCGGCATCGGTGCGACAAAATTGCAGCATCGTGTCAGGAATGAGAGAATTCGCATACACGATCACATCGGCTTTAGTTAAAAGATTACGCCCCTTAACTGTAATCAGATCGGGGTCGCCTGGTCCCGCACCGACAATATAAACTGGTTGCATTTTAAAAATCCCTGAGATAAAGACAACGCAAAGCGTTATCTTTATCTTATAGAACCAACTGCCCTAAGCGATCGCACAAAATCGTTTTCACCTCAATTTGGAGATCTGTGTATTTGTGAATGTAGGCGATCGCCCGTTGTGTAATTTGATCGGTAAGATATTCAAAAATCACGCGATCGCAGCCATGCTCGACTAATAACTTATGTACCGATTCCGCAGTCGGCGATCGCTCGATTGCTTGAATTAATTCGATGGGCAAATTTTCATGCACAGCCGCCCGTACCAAAATATCGATTCTGGCATCAGCTAAGTGACTAGAAGTATTAAAAATTCCGCCTGCTAGTTTTAACAATTTGCCGTGATAGCCGACTAAAGTGATTGAAGTTACGCCTAAGAGAGCTGCTTCCACTAACATTGCGCCCACCCAATTTGCTGTCTGGACTAATTGCGAAGTTTGAAAGCCAAGTTTTTGCGCGACTTGATGACCATTTGCGCCGATGTAAAAAGCGATTTCGTGGCAAGTATTGGCTTTAGTGCGTAAGTCTGCGCGAAATTCTTCTAGTTTATCTTCTACAGAAAGCGGTTTGGATATCGCGGAAGTTCCTAATAATGACAGCCCTTCAAGAATACCAAAGGCTGCATTAGAAGTACGTTTGGCTAATGCTTTTCCTTCAGGCAAAATAAATCTGATTCTTGCCGTAATATCATTGGGCAAGAGTGGTAAAAGGTTCACCGACGCGAGATTTCGGGCTAATTGATAGATAGCGGGTTCACCACTTGCAGTTCTACCCAAACCTTCCCCTGCTTCTAAAATTATTGGTTCTGCACCTAAAGGCTCCAATTTTACCCATGCCCAGACAGGTGTTCCTGCGGTCAGGTCGAGATTGTCACCAGGATCGCTAATAGCGATCGCAATGGCAGTATTTTGATCAACGATCGCACTTTGAGCGATCGCGATTTCCCCTTTGCTAGACTCTAATAAGTCAAGCTCTACAGAAATTGATGGCTGTTTGAGTAAGGCAAGAATGGCAGCTTTAGCAGCAGCGATCGCGAATACAGGCAAGGTGTAACCAGATTGCATATAGTATTTTTATAATATTTTTCACTTCACCATAAAAATTTTAGACTGTCTTGTATAGCTGTCGCTAGGTATGTCAGGATATAAAGCCCAGAAAGTAGATGCGGCGCGGAGCGCCGCATCTACTTTCTGGGTTTTGGTTTGTTTTAATACAAGCGGCGACATCTGTACTGACAATTTTATTGGCGATCGCTTCAAAAGCACCTTAAAAGCAAAAGTTGGGCTTATCATCTAGAGTAGATTTTGGGTTTACGTAGGTATACGAAGATTTATGTTTAATGCAACTGAACTGTTGATTAGCAATTTTGTTGAACAATTAAAGCTAGGGTATCGCCGCACCTATGGCGGCTATATGCATGATTACGAAGATATTATTGCTTGGGCTGGCAGTATGGCTTTAGAAAATATCGCCAATAGTGATGCGCTCTATCACAACGTTGAACATACGATTTTAGTAACGCTAGTTGGTCAAGAAATCTTACGCGGCAAACATATTCGTGAAGGACGTGTTTCTCCCGAAGATTGGTTGCATTTCATCATTTCTCTGGTTTGTCATGATATTGGCTATGTCAAAGGCGTTTGTCTACAAGATGGCAGTGGTAAGTTTGCGACAGGTATCAGTGATGCGATGGTGGAATTACCCGCAGGTGCTTCTGATGCGGGGCTAACTCCCTACCATGTCGATCGCGCCAAGCTATTTGTAAATCAGCGCTTTGCGAATCACTCTTTGATTAAAGCCGAGAAAATTTGCCGCAATATTGAACTAACCAGATTTCCTGTGCCAAAAACTGGCGATCATCAAGACACAACTCACTTTGCAGGATTAGTGCGATCGGCTGACTTAATCGGACAACTCAGTGATCCGCGCTATCTCAAAAAAATAGGAGCTTTATTTTATGAATTTGAAGAAACTGGGGTAAATGATGCGCTCGGATATGCTCATCCTGGCGATTTACGTCGCAATTATCCCAAGTTCTATTGGACAAATGTATATCCATTTGTGAAAGATGCTTTGTATTATTTGTCGCTGACACAGCAAGGACAGGAGATTGTGGCGCATCTCTATTCCAATGTGTTTGTAGTTGAACATGAAAAACCAGAATATCAACTTTAAAGTTCTGGGCGTTTATAGCTGTCGTCACTCGCGCTAGGACAAGCCAAAACCCAAAGAGAGTAAGTTGCGGCGCGTAGCGCCGCAACTTACTCTCTTTGGGTTTTATGTCTTAATGCACTTAGCGATCGCTATATTTTGGCGATCGCCTCAACTATTTGCAGTAATATAGGGTTTATGCTCGTTTGCTATCAAGCTAAACTAAGCTTAATAATATATTTTTTGTAGACAATAAGAAAGCGTGATTGATACTCGTCTCGATCTTTACCCTGCCTCTACAGTTCACAATGGTTGGCCAGGACTGATATGTCGCTATGCGGATTATTTGCCAGTTACAGACCAGACCCCGATTGTAACTTTGCATGAAGGCAATACTCCATTAATACCCGCGATCGCCTTGAGTCATAGGCTCGGTCGCAATATCAAAGTCCTGCTCAAGTATGACGGACTTAATCCGACAGGCAGCTTTAAGGATCGCGGGATGACGATGGCGATCTCTAAAGCAAAGGAAGCTGGCTCGGAAGCCGTCATTTGTGCAAGTACAGGCAACACCTCGGCGGCGGCGGCGGCATATGCTAAGCGGGGCGGCATGAAAGCTTTTGTACTAATTCCTGATGGCAAAATCGCGCTGGGTAAACTAAGTCAGGCGCTGATCTATGGGGCGGAAGTAATTGCGATCGATGGCAACTTCGACCAAGCTCTCGCGATCGTGCGGGAAATGTCTAATAAATTCCCGATTACCTTAGTTAATTCTGTCAATGCTTATCGTCTGGAAGGACAAAAAACGGCTGCCTTTGAACTAGTTGAAGCGATGGGTGATGCTCCTGATTGGCTCTGCATTCCCATGGGTAATGCAGGTAATATCACGGCTTACTGGATGGGGTTTTCGCAATATTATGCGTCAGGTAAATGCAAAAAGTTACCGCGCATGATGGGGTTCCAAGCGGCGGGATCTGCCCCATTGGTGACAGGTAAAATTTTTGAGCAACCCGAAACGATCGCCACGGCAATCAGAATTGGTAATCCTGCGAACTGGGCAAAAGCGCTGAAAGTCCGTGAAGAAAGCGGCGGTGAATTTCATAGCGTCACCGATATCGAAATTTTGTCAGCGTACAAATTTTTGGCAGGTGAAGAGGGCGTTTTCTGTGAGGCTGCTAGCGCTGCTTCTGTGGCTGGTTTACTCAAGGTCAGTGATCAAATTCCTTCAGGCGCAACGATTGTCTGTGTATTGACAGGCAATGGCATTAAAGATCCTGATACAGCGATCGCTTGTGCCGAAGCCAATCTGCATAAGGGCATCGCCGCAGACATTACTAGCGTTGCTAAGGTTATGGGATTATAGATTTTCTAAAAACCAAGCAAAAAGGGTATGACGCTTTGCGCCATCCCCTTTTTGCTTGGTTAACCCTGAATTGTCGTAAAGTCTGATTCTTCCCCAAAATCTTTAATGTTTGATACCGAATAATTTGGTATTGATACCGTATGTTTCGTAGTATGTAAAATTTCCTGTGCTTCAGGTGAATTTACCTGAGCTAAGGCTCTCAAAACAGCACTGCGGACTGAGCGATCGCGATCTTTTAGCGCTTGCGAAAGATAAAACACCGCATCGTGAGTGCCGATTTCTCCCAAAGCTAATGCAGCATCACAGCGGACATAAGCATATTCATCATCTTTGAGAACTTTGGCAAGCAGTGGTACGACTTCCTCCATGCCAATCTGTCCTAGTGTACGGGCAGCAACGCTGCGGGTATGACTTGAGGAGTTAGTAAGCATTCTCGCTACAGGTGAAATTGCAGGAACCCCAATATTTTTTAATGCTTGCACAGCCTGAGACTGCACGCTAATGTCGTTGTCTGTGAGTAAACTCGCGAGAGAATTAGCTGATAGGGGAGATTTAATCTGTCCTAGCGCCCAAGCAGATTCAAAGCGCACTGATTTGCTGGTATGTGCAAGCGCTTGGATTAAAGTGGTGACAGCTAAGGGCGAACTAATTTGACCAAGGGAGTGCGCCGCATGTACTTTAACCATATCATCGTTATGTTTTAGCGCTTCAACGAGAGGTGATACCGCAGGTAAACTGGCTCGACCGAGTGCTTTGGCACTTGCAGCTTGGACTTGAATTGACGGATGACGTAATAACTTTACCAAGGCTCCGATCGCATCAGCACTGCCAATCCAACTTAGGGCGGCGGCGGCTTGCCAATAAATTTGACGCTGCGGATTCTTGGTAGCGGCAATCAGGGGGACGATCGCTAAAGGCGATCGCAAATATCCTAAGGCGATCGCGGCTTTTTTAGAAGTAGCAACTTCATCGCTTTCGAGACGCTCTAATAATGCAGGTAGGACATTTTCACGACAACGAATCAGTTTCTGTAATGCCAATGAAAACTGATCAGAACGCGCCGCTGCGTCAAACTCAGCCAAAATTGCCGACTCACCACCCAACTCAGGCGCAGACATGACATAACGATCTTCAGCAAGTGCATAGCCTGGAGATACAGGAATCCGATAATCTTCCAGCTTTGGTGGCGTGATTTTGGAAACGTTAGTTTTTGGGGGGATTGCGGGTGGTTCTTGGGCGGTCATGGTGGCTGTCCTGTTAAGCGTTGAGGCATAATTTAGTCCCGTGACTCATTAGAGCAAAACGTTTATTTTTTGTATTAGCATTATATTTTAAGAGAAGAGTTCGCCAAATTTTTAAAACGGTTAAGCGTTTATAATTGTTAAGCTAAAAATTGTTAACTCAGCGCTCAACAATAGCGCAACTTTGACTACTCTCAGCGCTGAAGCGACTGAGATTCCAAGAATCACTTCTTAGAGTTTCTGCTTCCTAGCACTAGCCTTCCGAGATTTACTCTCTTCAGGTCTTACAGTCGCTCCACAGACATTAACCGCAAGCCCTGCGGC
>JBBRQX010000082.1:0-8831 GCA_038225745.1 Pseudanabaenales cyanobacterium
TAACCATGCTTGTTTTGCTGATGGTTCACCTGCTTGCAACTCGACTACCGCAGCGCGAGAAGTCTCCTTAAATGCTTCATCTTCATCGAAACGTTTTTTGGCCTTACGATAGAGTTCTACTAAGTCACCGATCGCGATCGCGTCCACTTTAGTGAGTGCATCGGGATAAACTTCGCGCAAATAAGTAATCAACATCCCAAACTGCGTTCCCCAATCGCCGACATGGTTGAGGCGTAAAACTTCATGTCCTTGAAATTCCAAAATTCGGGCAATGCTGTCACCGATAATCGTTGATCGCAAATGTCCGACATGCATTTCCTTAGCAATATTTGGACTAGAAAAATCGACAATGATCCGATCGGGATGATCAACTGTGGCGATCGCAAGGCGATCGCTTTTTTGCATTTTCGCTAATTGCGTTTCTAAATAACTTAGCTTCAACTTTAAGTTAATAAATCCTGCTCCTGCGATCGTTGGAATCTCGAATATCTCATTTATCGAGTCATCAGCCTGTAAATTGGCGATTATTTGCGCCGCTACATCTTGGGGCTTTTGTTTTAGCTTTTTAGTTAAGCCTAGCGCCGCATTACATTGATAATCACCAAACTTGGCATCCTTAGATGGCGCAACCGCAGGATCGTGTTTAGCATATTCTTCACCAAATGCGGCAGCGATCGCCTTGGAGCAACGAATTTTTAAATCGGATAAAACAGAAGTAGTCATGGGTTAATAGTAGCTGTTAGCCTAGACTTAACAATATAACGTTTTCTAAGGTCTGTTCAGTGTATATAACTTTATAAAATCAGTAAACGCTATTATTATTAGTACAGTTTTATCTTTTTTATGCAATGCTCACATCAATTCGCCAAATCGATGATTACAAAGTTCATGCTCAAGATGTAGACAAAAGTGATGCTCCCTTTAGTTGTCCAGTGTGTGGACGAGAAACTATACTTCGCAAAGGAAGAGTTAAGACGCACCATTTTGCCCATAAACCACCTGTTCTTTGTGAGTATGGTAAGGGTGAATCTGAAGCACACAGACAATGTAAACAGAGCATATATGATGCTTTGAAATTAGAGTCAGGTGTTACTGATTGTGAACTAGAGAAAAATTTTGGTTTAGTAGTGTCTGATATATTTTTTATTTTTAATGGTATAAAAGTTGCTATAGAGGTTCAGGTTAGCAGTTTGACAATGGATCGTATTATTGCAAGGACTAAGGCATACGAAAGATTAGGTATTTATGTGCTTTGGTTGCCGCTATTTGATGAGAAATTGAATAATAAAAGATTGAATAATAGATATGCACCTAAGATCTGGGAGAAGTGGCTACACGCAACATATTTTGGACATGTTTATTACTGGCTGCATGATCTTTCTGTAATCCCAATACACTTTAATGAATATTTAATTGATGTTGAAGCGACAGATTGGGGCGGAGGTTACTATCGCACATCAAAAAGGTTCAAAACTACATTTGTTGGTTCTACGTTGAATATCTTAAATGATTTTGAGTTTAGGGATAGAAAATCTTGGGAAGGTGGAAATGTCTATATTCCTAAGTGTAAAATACTAGTCTATAATCGAGAAGTTTGGTGGAATAAAAAAGAAAATAATTTGACTCTTGAGAATCGTCATTTATTTGGATATTGATTAGTTCACAAAACTCAATTTTCTCGTTAAAAAATAAACTAGGGTCTCTTAAAATATGCAGCGTTTTGATATTGGGTCTTTCAAACAATTTATTAAAAAATTAGCTTTTAGCGCGGTCACTTTGGCGATCGCACAATTAGCTCTATTCACAAATCCCAGTTTTGCCGCCCCAAACCGTTTCACCCTTAGCGTTTATCCTCTCGATTCCAGAGACACTTTCCCAATCTGTCCCACCGAGTTTAGTCTAACTGAAACCACACGTCCCTATTACGAAGGTGGCTATACAATCGATGGCTCAGCGTCTCTTGATTGGTTTGCTAGACCATTTAAAATGGAAGCAAGTGATGCGTTTAGTGTCACTTGGATGGCAGAACTGCAAATCAAATATCGCAACTGCCAAGCATCGGCAATAGTCACCAAAATTAATGATGAACCATTCCAAGGTCATTCCTATTTACGAATGCGCTTTATCAATGGAAAAGCCTATCTAATTTTGGACATGACGGGAATGCGTGATGCTAATAGTCTAACGACTGTGATTATTAAACAAAATGTTAAAAATGGTAATCCGATTTGGTCATGGTCAGGTACAGATTAGATAAGCTGCTAAAGCTGTAGCGCAAGCGTAGCAAGTGCCACAGCTTTCTGGATTCTGTTTTTGGTAGTCCTAAAAAGTAACATCTTCATAAAGATCGACAAATTTCCCTTCAAAGTTAATGCTTGACAATTGGAAGTTGTCTTGCTCATAGGAGTAAGTTTGCAATACCCAAAATCCTTCTGGAGTGCGCCGAAAGCATTCAATGCGTTGACGTTTAGCACTAACTAGGACATATTCCTCTAGGCTTTCTAATTGTTGGTAATCGGCAAACTTATCACCTCTATCAAAAGCTTCAGTGGAACTTGAGAGAACTTCGATAATTAGTTTCGGAAAACGCTTGTGATTTTGGGTTTCTATATCTCTACGATCGCAAGTCACCATTACGTCAGGATAATAAAAACGTTTCAAATTATCTATACGTGCTTTCATGTCAGAAATATAGACTCGGCAACCCGATCCGCGTAAATGGTTGCGAATCAAGGCAAAAGCATTGCTTGCGATCGTGACGTGGGGATCATTAGCACCAGCCATAGCATAAACATATCCATCGATATATTCATGTTTTATATCGCTTTTTTCCTCCATTTCGAGATATTCCTCTGGAGTTATGTAGTTGAATTGTGGCACTGCAATCATAATTTACCTATTGGATAAATTTATTCATATTTTACACCTTTAGCTGAGGGGCGATCGCCTATTTTCGTGCGATCGCCACTTAAGCCCTCATTAAATCAAAGCGCGATCGCTAGAGAATGAAAAATTAGTTTGACGATATGAGATATTGAGATTGTCTTGAATCTGTGAAAAACCTACTATGGCTAGAAGGAAAGCAATAATTTTAAAGTTGTTGAAAAAAGCTTTGCTGGAAAACGGAGAAATGGAGTATGGTCTATACGAATATGAGTTAGAAGAACACCTCAATATGTGGTACGAAGGTCTGAAAGCTGACCATGAGGATTATGTGTTTGTAGTGACGGAAAATTCTGGTGATGTAGCAATGGTTTTGATATCGAAAAACAAGACTGTTTTGGTAAATGAAAATGCAAGAGAAAAATTATCTGAACTCTGGCTTTTAAACTATGAGAACAATTTGAAGCTTATGCTCCCTATCTTGGCGGGAGATATAAATGACGGATTTTTTGGTGTAACTGGAGTGCGGATGCTGGACAAGCCCAAACATCGATGGGTAAAAAGTAAAGGCTTTGGTAAATAGGCAAGCAGTGCGATCGCCTTTTGCAAAAGATATTAAGCGATCGCGCCACACCAGCAATTAACATACAAGTTGTACAATATGTATATT
Organism: Pseudanabaenales cyanobacterium; assembly: GCA_038225745.1. Classification (GTDB taxonomy): domain Bacteria; phylum Cyanobacteriota; class Cyanobacteriia; order Pseudanabaenales; family Pseudanabaenaceae; genus Pseudanabaena. The sequence goes on from JBBRQX010000082.1 coordinate 3,554, forward strand.
TGCGTGACTAATTCACGTATTTTTGCCTCTTGACTAAAAAATTATGCTGTTAGACTTTACCGTAGAAAACTTTCGCTCGATTAAGGGTGCAGAAACCCTCAGTGCTGTGGCGGCAAGCAAAAGTAAGGGCAAGCCCAGTAATAGTGAAAGTCGCCGTCGGGTTAAGTCTGATGATGAGATTGCTCAGCCTTTTCACATCGAAGGTTGGGATATAGATATTTTGCCAGTGATTGCAATTTTTGGTGCTAATGCTTCGGGTAAAAGCAATATTTTAAAAGCTCTTAATTACTTAATCGACTTTATGATTTTTGGTAATTACGATAATGCTACACAATTAATTCCATTTAAACTAGATAAAGAAAGCAGAGAGATCCCAACCCAATTCAGGTTACGCACTACATTTGATCAGGCTATATATACTTACTCTTTACAATTAAATAATACTCGGATAATTTCAGAAAAACTTGAATATTCTTTAGTGTCAACGAAACGAGAGCGGCTTCTTTATAATCGAGTTTGGAATAAAGAGAATCAAAATTTTGATTGGAAAATTGGAGTAGATTTCGCAGGAGCACATAATCAGCTTAAAAACTCTTTAAAAGAGCGAGAACCTTTTACAAGTCTCTTAAATAGACTAGATATTAGTGTGGTCAAATCCCTTGTTAGTTGGTTATTTTATAGTAGTCTATGTTTCAATTGGGGGCATGAAAAAGTTGACGGAAAAGATATAAACAGCCATATTGAATTATTACAGAGATTTAGAGACTTTGTGCCTGAGTTTCCCAATATTTTTCAAAACAGTAGACTTCTTCTTCTCAAACTTGATACGGGTTTATATGATATTGAGATTAGGAAAAATAATGATAATGATAATCACCAAATATATGCGTTACATAAAACGAAGGATGATGAAATCATCTCTTGGAAATTTGATGAAGAATCCACGGGTACTCAACATTTATTTAGCTTGGTATACAATATTCAGCTTGTAGTTCAGCGAAATTGCTTGTTAAGGTCTGATGAGTTAGGCTCAAATATTCATCCAAATATAATTCGTGCAATAGTGAAGATTTTTCAAAATCCAAAAACTAATCCTAATCGTACACAACTAATCTTTACTAGTCACGATAATACTTTACAGAGAAATAACTTACTGAGACGCGATCAGATTTGGTTTACACAGAAACGTCCTGATCAGAGTACAGAGCTATACTCACTTAGCGATTTTAAAGTGCGTAACGATCTTGCAATTGATAAAGCATATTTAGATGGAAGATTTGGAGCAGTTCCATTTATATCTGATGAAGATGACTTGATGCCAATCGGTGATGACGATGGCTAAGCCTTCATTCAAAAGAAATGCTCCGACTAAAACAGTTGGCAGGAAAATCTTGATTGCTTGTGAAGGAAAACATACAGAACCTTTATATTTCAAAGCTATTAGTCGAGATTTCCGTTTGTCTACAGTAAAAGTAATCATTCTTCCCCACGATGGAACCGATCCGCTTAGCATAGTAAACAAATTGCTAGAAGAGAGACAGAATAAAAAACGTGAAAAAACATGGTTGGCTGGAGATTCAGCTTGGGCTGTTTTTGATGGGGATGAACATATTCAGAAAGATTTAAATAAATGGAAGCAAGTTATTCAGACGGCGAAAAAAGAAAATATTCAGCTTGCGATCACTAATCCCAGTATCGAGTTTTGGTATCTCATTCATTTTCAAGACCACTTTGCTAATCTATCGAGCAGTCAGGCTGAGAGAGGTTTAAAACAGCATATTCCCAATTACGATAAATCGATCTGCTACTATCCAGATCGACTTAAGCCAAAAACGGAAGAGGCGATCGCCAGAGCAAATAATCTTGAACATAACGCTAAGCAAAACGAACTTCCTGAATACGCAAATCCTTGCTGTAAAGGTATATCCCAATTGGTGCAGATGCTTTTGAATTTGGGCGATCGCTAACATTTCCTCACCAAACTAAACCGCGATCGCCTTTTGCATTTGGACAAAAGCGCGATCGCCACAAAAATTAACTACGCAGATCGGCGATCGCGCTTAGCGCCACACTCGCGATCGCGCTATCAGTTGCTTTCGGCAAATGGTAATACTTCCCACCTGCGGCGGCGGCGAGTTCCTTCGCAAAACCTGTTGAAACAAATTTGTTTTCTGTATCGATTACCAATAAGCCCAAATTCAAGGCGCGAACTTTGCGACAAATATCGATTAGTTCAGCTTTAATATCAGGCTTATTTTCAGGATCGATTGGTTCACCCATCGATCGCGCCAATGGCACATTACCGCGCCCATCCGTAATTGCCACAATCGTCACCGAGCCAACATCGCCCGACTGTCTAGCATTTATGGCAACCCGCACCGCCTGAGTCAAACCATGCGCCAACGGCGATCCACCACCGCAGGGCATCGTGTCAAGGCGACGACGCGCCGCCTCAATGGAACGAGTGGGCGGTAACAATACATCTGCCTTTTCGCCGCGAAAGGGAATTAGCGCGATTTGGTCACGGTTTTGATAGCTATCGGTCAACATCCGCAAAGCTGCACCCTTAGCCGATTGCATCCGATTGAGAGCCATCGATCCAGATGCATCCACCAAAAATATAGTCAAAGCTCCCGCCTTACGCGCCAGCTTTTTTGCTCTGATATCGACATCTTCAACAATCACTTTGCGATGGGGTTGGCGCAATCTTCTCGCTTTTTGATAGGGAGCCGAAGCGCGGAGTGTGGCATCAATCGCAATGCGATCGCTTTTTCCTTGGGGCAAAACTGGCTTGATATAACGTCCACGCTCTTGGGAATAAATCACATTGCGCGTTCCCGATCGCCCTTGCTTTTGCATTGACTGAGCAAAGAATAGAACTTCAGGATCGAGAATCACACCTTCTGGATCGAAGACAAATTCTTCAGGGATTTCAGGTACTTCATTCTCTTGTTCAGGTTCATTTTCTTGCTCTTCCTGCTCTTGATTCTGTTCCTCTTCGCCTTCATCCTGATTTTGGGGCGGCGGTGGCGCTTGCTGCTGCTGTTGCTGTTCGGGTTGTTGTTGCTCTGGTTGTAAAGGCGATCGCGGCACGATCACCAATTCCACTGCCTGACGCAGATCATCAGCATTCACCTGAGTCCGACTTTCCAGAGCCGCCGCCGCCTTCGCCACCCGCAAAGCAAATAACTCAGCCCGATGTCCTTGCACCCCACCCCGCACCGCTTCAGCAACCAGATATTGAATCTGCGCCCTAGAAACCGTCACATCCGTGAGCCATTCTCGCGCCAAAATAATCTGTGTCCGCAAATCATCAATATCCGAGTCGTATCCTTTCAAAAATGCTTCAGGAGAATTGGCATAGCCCAACACCATATCCACCGCTTCTACTCGTTGATCGAGAGATAAAACTGCATCGGCAGAGAGATTAATCGCAATCCGATCCATCAGATGCTCGCCTAATATGCCCTCTTCGGGGTTATAAGTCGCAATTAGCAAAGGTTGACAAGGATGTTGATAACTAATACCTTCGCGTTCGACTTGGTTGTAGCCTGTAGAGAGAACCGAAAGTAAAAGATTAGAAATTTGGGGATCAAGTAAGTTAATTTCATCAATATAAAGAACACCGCGATGCGCCTCAGCCAAAATCCCTGCTTGAAATATGGTCTTTCCTTCGCGTACCGACCGACTCACATCGACTGAACCAATCAGCCTATCTTCGGTAATTCCTAAAGGAATTTGAATAAAAGGTGCAGGAATAACTTTAGTCGCAATTTCGCTAGGATCTTTACCTGCCATGGCTTTGACCAATGCGTCATCCCATGTATCAGGCTTGGTCGGATCACAATTGCTAAGAGATTCCACGGCGATCTCAATGGGAGGCAGCAGGGCATGGATACCCCGCGCTAGAACTGATTTAGCAGTACCGCGTCTACCTGCGAGTGCGATGCCACCAATATTCGGATCGATCGCGGCTAGCAGTAAGGCGGTTTTAATCGCTTCTTGTCCAACGACAGCCGCAAGGGGAAATGTGATGGGTGTAGTAGAGATATTTGTAGTGAGGCGGGCGGGCGAAGATACCATTTATCGAGTTATGTGATAAAAAATTTTGAGAATGAAATTTTAAGCTTTGGGTCTAATTATAGCGTTTAAGTAGGTAGGCATATTCAAACCAAAAGACCCAAAAGCTGTAGCGTACGCCACAGCCTTTGGGTCTTTAAGGGTTTTTATATTTACCTACTTACTGATGGTTACGTGGAACTTTAAATGCACCACATCCCCCAACCCCTTATCCTTGCAAGGAGAGGGGCTAGGGGTGAGGTTTTTAGGGGCTTCCAAGTAAGATCAATAAATGATTAAACCTTTGTCGTTTTTTTCTTGAGTTGCTTACGCAAGAAGCAAGCACCACCCACAATCAGTAAGCCACCAGTCGGCTCGAACCCGAATGGGACTGGTGTTGCATCAATGGTAAAGCTATTGAAAGAACCTGTATCGCCACCTATTCTATCTTGAACGTTTAATGTCCAAGTGCCATTGAGAGAACTGCCATTAAAAGCACTCAATGGCGCAAAACTGGCATAGGTGGTAGCCGTTGGCACTGGATTGACGGTTTGGGTGTACCAATTAGCACCAGTGGTAGCAAAAGTATAGTTACCTGATAGGTCCAAACCATTGATTGTAAACGTTTGGAAGTCAGGATTACCTATGGTCCTAAACAGTTGAACTGTGGTTGCGCCATTGGAAAGAAAAGCGCGTAGATCACCATAAAAACTATGTGTAAAGCCAGAAATAGTAACAGAATCAAAGCTGGCGATATTGGGTTGACCAGAGATATTGATTGAAGCAGTTACGCCAGTCGCATTATTGTCGGGGATGTTGTAAGGGCCAGGCGCACTGGTGAAGCTGATCGCCTCGGCGGAGCTAGAAATCGCTAGCACACTTGCGAAAATGAGGGATACCCCCCCCATTTTCTTTAAAATATCGCTTTTTACAGTCATTTTACTCACCATGAGGGTTGAAAATGTATTTGAGATCTGAATTGAATAGCAAAACTATATACTATGTATAAGGCGATCGCGACAAAAATAAATAAAATATAAAATTATGTCCAAACTTAAAACATATACGCTAAGATGTGACTCGTAAGGTAAAAGTATTTATCGGTTGTAGTAATTGTTTTCTGTACTGACAGTTTTTTTCTGTTTCATCGTGACAAGCTTCTCTCCGACATCTCTATCTCTACATACTCATTGAATTCTTGGAGAAAGCATAATGTCTA
>JBBRQX010000083.1:0-8792 GCA_038225745.1 Pseudanabaenales cyanobacterium
AGACTGCTGAAAAAGAATAAAATTAAGGTAAATATTCCTGTTATTAAAAAAATAGGATTTATAGAAGCTAGCTTAAGTTTTTTTATAATTAAATTCATTGGTTATTTTGTATTAAATTTTATATTGAATCTTACAAAGCCAAACCCTAATATCTTAATAAGATATAGCTACTACGCCGTTGGATTCTAGTATTTTAATCGAAGATAGTAAGCTTAACAAATTATTAAAAAAGTAGAAAAAACAATGAAAATGATTGAGTTTAAGGTTAATGGCACTTTAATGCGAGGATTAGAGCTAAATGCTAACTTGCAGAAAGTCGGGGCAATATTTGTTAGAGAAGACATAACTGCACCCATTTATCGACTTTGGTCGATCGCCGATCGCCATCCTGCAATGTTACGAGTGAGCAAAAATCGACAGGCGATCGCCTCATCTATGAGTTCGTACTGCTCTGTTTTCCCTCTTAACTTTGCTTTGAGGACTATCGTGGTTAACTTAGCCCTTATGTAATTTATTTCTAAAATAAGATTGGCTGTATTGGTTGTTAAATTAGAATATAAAGCCGCCCTAGAAGGGCAGGGTTTTAAACCCAGTTTTCCGATAAAAACCCTCGATAAGCCTCTAGTTAAGCAATTGCGTTGTATAAAATAGTGATGAACTAAAGCAATTTTCATTTAACTGAAATGGATCAGCTAAATCTACTGATTTCAAAAAATAACATCTATATAAACTACAACAGACCTTAAGAAACCCTAAAATACGAAAGAGCGAAGTTATATAAAAGTTATATTTATATCTTTAAGGCGTATCTATGACAGCTGATGAAGCATTAACATTTGTAGAGTTGTCGTTAAAAGGGCGAAGCCTGACTCGAGTTGAGCAGTCTGTCTTTGTTGGAGTATGGCAAGGCTTGTCTTATTCTGAGATCGCCAAGCAAACTGGCTATGATGCAGGTTATATAAAGTTAGTTAGTCATAAACTTTGGCACTTACTGACGGAAACTTTTGGCGAAAAAGTGACTAAAAATACAGTCCAAAATTTAATTCGCCGTCAGATGCAGGGGGGGAAACCAGATTTATTGACAACTGCTCCTAATTTAAACCTTGCGGCAAGCAGTAATCAGGATTGGGGCGAAGTGGTCGATGTAACTTTTTTTTATGGTCGGGATTCAGAGCTAAATATCCTAAAAAAATGGGTGGATCAAGATCGCTGTCGGTTGGTAGCGATTTTGGGGATGGGGGGCTTAGGCAAAACGGCTTTGTCTGTAAAGCTTGCTCAGCAGTTAAAAGATAAATTTGACTTTGTGGTATGGCGATCGCTAAATAATGCCAAAACACCAAGCGAAATGTTAGTCGCAATCATCCATTTTCTATCACAGCAGCGAGAGACTCCTGATACAACTGACACAAATGCTTTAATTTCTCGCTTGATGGAATATTTACAGCGCTATCGCTGTTTATTAGTGTTAGACAACTTTGAATCGGTACTTAAAGACGAGGCTCAAGCGGGGTCATACCGCAAGGATTATGAAGGCTATGGTTCTCTTTTAAGAAGGATTGGCGAAGTTTCCCATCGTAGTTGTGTGATCATTACTAGCCGTGAGATGCCTGAAGAAGTCGCAACTTTGGAGGGCGATATTTTGCCTGTGCGGGCTTTACAGCTAGCTGGGTTAGATGAATCTGCCGCTGAGCGGGTACTGGAAGCCAAGGGAATCAAAGCCATGTCAAACGATTTACATCGGTTGGTAGATTGGTATCGCGGTAATCCATTGGCGCTGAAGATTGCCGCCACTTCGATCAAGGATCTCTACTCAGATAATATTGATCGCTTTTTAGAACAAAAGACGGTCATTTTTAGCGGTATTGGCGATCTGATCGAGCAGCAGTACCAGCGACTTACGGCTCATGAAAAACAAGTTATGCTCTGGTTAGCAATTAATCGCGAACCAGTTCAGCCTATCGAGTTACGTTCTGATATTGTGCCAACGATGGAGCAGAACCATCTGATGATGTCGTTACGATCGCTAAAGCGGCGATCGCTAGTTGAGCATACTTCCGCAGGTTTTACCCAGCAACCTGTCGTTATGGAGTTTGTCACCAACTTATTGACCGAACAAATTTATCAAGAAATTACCCAAGAGCATCCTCTTGGGGTCTTACCCAATATCCAGTTAAAGCTAAATAGACAACTTTTCTATTTACGCCACTACGCCTTGATCAAAGCCACCGCCAAAGACTATGTTCGGCATAGTCAAATTCGCATGATCTTAGAACCTTTAGCCACTAAACTTTTGGGTCGGTTATGTAGCAAGCAAATGGTAGTTAAAGAACTATTTCAGAATCTTGAAGAGTTGCGCCGTCGAGAATTGCGACCTGAAGGAGAACATAAGTCAACTTTTGGCTATGGTGGCGGCAATATTATGAATCTGTTATGCCATCTTGGTACTGATTTAACAGATATAGACTTTTCTTATCTTGCCATCCGTCAAGCTTACCTATCTGAAGCTAAATTACATCGAGTTAACTTTGCCAAAACTGCTTTGATTAAATCTGTGTTTGCAGAGGTGATTGGCGGCGTGCTGTCGGTGGCTTTTAGTGCTGATGGCAAATTATTAGCGATCGGTGATACGAGAGGCGATATTCATCTTTGGCGAGTGAGCGACGGCAAGCCATTACTCACCTATCGAGGTCATAAAGGATGGGTCGTTTCTGTATCTTTTAACCCTGAAGGATCGGTCTTAGCTAGCAGCAGTATCGATCAATCGATCAAGCTTTGGGATGTTGCAACAGGTAATTGTTTAAGTACTCTGCAAGGATATATCGGTGCGGTCATGTCGGCTACTTTTAGTCCCGATGGCACAATCTTGGCGAGTGGACATGCCGATCGCACGGTGAGACTTTGGCAAGCGGATCAATGCATTAAAATTTTGCATGGTCATGAAGATATCGTCGAAGCAGTTGCTTTTAGCCCAAAAGGTAACTTACTGGCTAGCAGTAGCGATGATTGCACAGTAAGAATATGGGACATTGATACAGGCGAATCCCTGCGAGTATTTAAAGGGCATGAAGATATCGTCTGGTCGATCGCTTTTAGTCAGAATGGCAATATCTTGGCGAGTGGTAGCGAAGACAAAACTACCCGACTCTGGGATGTGGAGACGAGTAAGTGCATCAAAACCTTTACAGGGCATACCCATACGGTTTTTGCAGTCAGCTTTAGTCATGATGGTTCCACCTTGGCAACTGGAAGTGGCGATCGCACGATCCGTCTTTGGGATCTTAAGACGGCTCAATGCTTTAAAACCTTAACTGGTCATAACCATTGGGTACGCTCTGTCGCGTTTCATCCCGATCGCTTGGTTCTCGCAAGCAGTAGCGTCGATGAGATGGTGAAGCTTTGGGAAGTTGATACAGGTTTCTGTATGCGGACTTTTCAAGGACATACGGGGCGATCGTGGTTAGCCAAAGGCGATCGGCAGAATGATGGTCAAACTTCTGGAAATATATCTAACGAGCATCTGCTAAATCTCTGGGAAGTCACATCAGGTCAGCAGTTTCGGATCTTGCAAGGCTATACCAATGCTGTGCGTTCCGTTGTTTTTAACCTAGAGCAGAGCATCCTCGCCAGTGGCGGCGACGACTCGATTATTCGCCTTTGGGATATCCAATCAGGAGAATGTATTCGCACCTTGACTGGTCATGCAGGACAGGTTTGGCAAGTTGCCTTTAGTCCCAGCGGCACTTTATTGGCTAGTTGTGCCGAAGACTGCACGATTAAGCTCTGGGATGTCAGTAGTGGTAAATGTCTAGCCACAATCACCGAGCATCCCGATTTAGCGAGAACGCTGGTGTTTAGCCATGATAGTAAAGTGCTGGCTACTGGTGAAACTGGTAAAGTGATTAAGTTGCGAGATATTGCTACTGGTGAGTGTTTTCAAACTTTACATGGACATTCAGCCATGATTTTAGCGATCGCCTTCAGCCCTGACGATCGCTATCTGATTAGCAGCAGTCGCGATAAAACTATAAAAGTTTGGGATGCCAAAACAGGAGCTTGTCTACAAACGCTGGATCGACTCATTGCGCTTACTTCGGCAACATTTATGCCATTGCAGCCCCATCTAGTTTTTGGATGTGGCGATCAACTTATTTATCGATGGAATATCCAAAGTGGTGAGCTTATCTCTAAAAGCATCGGTCACGGTAATCTCTTGACAATTGCTGCTGACCCTAAAGGAATGCTAATAGCAAGCTCAGGCGAAGATACCCAAATCAACATCTGTGACTGGCAAAGTGGCGAAGTAATAAATACTTTGATTGGACATACTGGCCCTGTCTATGCCGTGAAATTTTCTGCCGATGGGACTCTGATCGCTAGTAGCAGCCGTGATGAAACAGTCAAACTTTGGGATGTCAAAACAGGACAATGTATTAGAACCTATCGCGAACCTCGCCCCTATGAAGGACTGAATATTACTAATGCGACAGGCTTAACTCCTGCCCAAAAAGCGAAGCTAATAGCCCTCGGCGCGATCGAAGATTAATATTTCGTGTAAGTTACAGCCTATTGAGGATTTGAGTAGTACAGATAATTTTTTAAAAGGGCCACTTCGTGGCTCTTTTAAAAAATTATCTGGGTTTTATGGCAGCGCAAGACGCTGTAGCTATATGTTGATAGTTATGTTCCACTCAGGTTAATTCTAAAAAATTCTCATGGCTTATACGATCGCATCAAACATCTGTGAAGGCATAGCGGACTGTGTCCCCGCTTGCCCTGTCGCTTGTATCGAACAGGGGCAAGGCGTAAATGAAAAGGGAACGATTTGGTTTAAGATTGATGCTGAAATTTGTATTGACTGTGGGGTTTGCTTGCAAGTATGTCCTGTTCAAGGCGCAATTTTGCCAGAGGAGCGCCCAGAATTAGTGATAGGATGAGCAACAGTGCTAGCAGGCAAGTGGTCAAAAACATGTAAGTAAGATCGTCATGTTTTTCCTATCGTCATGTTTTTCCTGTAGTACACAAGCTCCGAACATCGGTTGAAGATAAAAGCACTTGAAGAGTGGGCAATCGTCCCACTTTTTTGTTTTTACAGCAAATTCCGATTAAACCAAACCCAGATTTTTTGTAAAAGCCCCGCTTCGCGGGGCTTTTACAAAAAATCTAGTGGTGGATTTGTTTTCAAACTTAATTTTTAAGTTTACTTTGATCGGCTTGCATCCAATTCTCAAATAAACGCTCAAATTGTAAATTCTATGAGTCACCCTCTAATTCCGCAAATTTTTCAAACTGCTGAAGAAGTTGCCTCGACCCTTGGGTTGGAGGTTGTCGATGTGGTTTTGCAGACCAATAAAAATCCGATGATTTTGCGGGTTGACATTCGCAACCTTGCCCAAGATACGGGGCTAGATGACTGCGAACAGATGAGCCGCGCCCTAGAGGCTGTCCTCGATGAATCCGATTTGATCCCCCAAGCCTATGTGTTAGAAGTTTCTAGCCCAGGAGCCGAACGAGATCTACAAGGCGATCGCGAGTTTGTGGCTTTCCGAGGCTTTATGGTTAATGTCAGCGCAACAGCAACCCATGAAGGTAAGCAAAGTTGGAGTGGTCACCTAATCTCACGAAACGAGACGCATGTGACGATCAGTATCAAAGGTCGGATCGCGAATATTCCTCGTGAACTCATCGATCGCGTTGAACTGTCAAAAAGCGACACCGAATAAAAATCAAGTAAAAAACAGAATAAAAATCAAATAAAAAGCGAGAAAAACCTATGGCATTGTTGAGTTTACCTGGATTGGGACAGATGGTAGAAGTGATTAGCAAAGAGCGTAATCTTCCCAAACATGCCGTCCAAAATGCCTTGCGTGAAGCTTTACTCAAAGGTTATGAAAAATTCAGAAAAACCTATCGCTCTGAGGGAATCAACTTTGAAGAAGAGCATTTTAGTAACTTTGATGTAGAACTCGATCTCGAAAGTGAAGGATTTCGAGTTTTGGCGACAAAAACAATCGTCGATCAAGTTGGTGATGCTGATCATGAAATTGGTTTGTTAGAAGTCCGAGAAGTTGCACCCGAAGCTCAATCAGGCGGAACCGTAGTGGTCGATGTGACTCCAGAACAGAATGACTTCGGGCGGATGGCAGCGATCCAGACGAAGCAGGTATTAGCTCAAAAGCTGAGGGATCAACAGCGCAAAATTATTCAAGAAGAGTTCCAAGAATTAGAAGGGACAGTCTTGCAAGGTCGGGTACTCCGCTTTGAGACTACCTCGGTAATTGTCTCCGTTGGCAGTGGTTTTGGACAGCCCGAAGTTGAAGCTGAGCTGCCCAAGCGGGAACAACTGGCAGGTGAAAAACCCTATCGCCCTAACATGACTCTCAAGGTTTATCTGAAAAAGGTCTTTGAAGGCTCACGACGCGGCCCACAGTTATTAGTCTCACGAGCTGATGCTGGTTTGGTGGTGTATTTATTTGCTAATGAAGTTCCTGAAATTGAGGAAGAAATTGTGCGGATCGTGGCGGTGGCGAGAGAAGCTAATCCCCCATCTCCTGCGGTGGGCCCACGCACCAAAATTGCGGTAGATACGCTTGAACGCGATGTTGATCCTGTCGGCGCTTGCATTGGGTCGAGAGGATCGCGGATTCAGGCGGTTGTGGCTGAGCTTCGCGGCGAAAAGATTGATGTGATCCGTTGGTCGCCCGATCCTTCGACTTATATTGCTAATTCGTTGAGTCCTGCGCGGATTCATGAAGTTCGCTTGATTAATGCTGATGAGCGAATCGCCCATGTGCTTGTGCCTGAAGATCAGTTAAGTCTGGCGATCGGCAAGGAAGGGCAGAATGTGCGTCTGGCGGCTCGTCTGACGGGTTGGAAAATCGACATTAAAAATGTGGCAAGGTATGATTACGCTGAGGAAGATCGGAGAATGGAATCTCCATCAGCAAGAGTTTTGGGCGGTCGTCCAGTGCCTGTGCGAGATTTTGTGCAAGATGATGATGAGAACAATTAAAAGTGACAATTAGGAGTAAGTTAGTTTGGCTTTAAAGCTACACCGCCGTTGTGTTAGTTGCCAATGTATCGCCCTACGCGATCGCTTTTGGCGAATTGTGCGCGTCCCGATCGCATCTGTTGGCGAGCATGATTCTAAAATTACCCCTAAAAATTTTCAGATTCAACTCGATCATGGCATGGGGCGATCAGCGTATCTTTGCCAAAATTTAGAATGTTTGCAACTTGCCCAAAAGAAAAATCGCTTAGGGCGATCGCTCCGCACAAAGATTCCCCTTGAAGTTTTTGACATTCTCAAATCTCGACTCTAAAATGCCGCTATATAGCTGTCGCCACCCATATTGAACCCAAAAGAAGGAAGGCGGCGCGGAGCACCGCCTTCCTTCTTTTGGGTTTTGTGTTCTAACATTACGTTAGTAAAAAAACAAAAACGTTATGAGTAATCAAACAATTCTGGTCACAGGTGGAGCAGGTTATATCGGCTCCCATGCAGTAAAAGCTTTGCAACAGGCTGATTACGAGGTTCTAGTTTTAGACAACCTTGTCTATGGTCATCAAGATATCGCCGCAACATTAGGGGCAGAATTGATTGTTGGTGATACGAACGATCGCCAGTTGCTTGATCGATTATTTAGCGATCGCCAAATCAACGCCGTTATACACTTTGCCGCCTATGCCTATGTGGGTGAGTCAGTCAGTCAGCCTGACAAATACTATCGCAACAATGTTGTCGGTACTTTATCTTTGCTAGAAGCAATGGTTGCCGCTAATATCAAAAATTTTGTTTTCTCTTCCACCTGTGCCACTTATGGCGTGCCGCAGCAAACCCCAATTACCGAAAATCATCCGCAAGCGCCCATTAATCCTTATGGGGCGACTAAACTAATGGTCGAGCGGATCTTGCAAGATTTTGATGTTGCCTATGATCTGAAATCGGTAATCTTTCGATATTTCAATGCCGCAGGAGCCGATCCCCAAGGTGCGATCGGTGAAGATCATCATCCCGAAACACATTTGATTCCGCTAGTTTTGCAGACGGCTCTGGGTAAACGCGAAGCAATTACAGTTTATGGATCTGATTATCCGACAGCAGATGGGACTTGTATTCGTGACTATATCCACGTTACCGACCTTGCCGAAGCTCATGTGTTGGGCTTACAATATTTGCTTAAGGGCAACCAGAGCGAAATTTTTAATCTTGGCAATGGCAATGGATTTTCAGTCAAAGAGGTAATTGACGCGGCGAAACAAATTACGGGTAAGCCGATTAATGTGGTGATGGGCGATCGCCGCGCAGGTGATCCACCAGCCTTAGTTGGTAGTAGTGAGAAAGCCAGAAAAATTTTGAATTGGCAGCCTAAATATGCCGATTTAAATCTAATTTTGCAACATGCATGGCAATGGCATCAAAAGCGTCATGGGTAATAAAAAAAGGACGCAAAGCGTCCCTTTTTATTAAGGCAGCAGTCTTAACAAGGGGCTTAAGCCCCTTGCCTGTAAAAAACAAAAAAGTCGGTGACGCTTTGCGTCACCGACTTTTTTGTTTTTGATTAACTTTTAACTGGTTGATCGCGATACCACCAAGATAAAATTTGCACCCAATTCCAGCCACTTTGAGCCATTTGTTGGGTCATTTCTTGATCGAGGTGTTGTCCATCGGAGACGGGCATATAGCCACCACCCCAGCTAATCCAGTTACGCGGCAAACGGGCGCGATAATAACCTTTAAAACCTGGTCTGAGCATATAGCCTGCGGTTGACGCAACGGCCTGATCGCTACGACT
>JBBRQX010000084.1:0-8739 GCA_038225745.1 Pseudanabaenales cyanobacterium
CCTGACATCACGTTAATTGAGTGTAAGTTTCATGGTCATAAGCGAGTCTTTTCGTCTTTGGATGACTATGAAAAGGCGCATCCAGAACTTTCCTATCAGCAATTATCTCAGGTCAAAGCACACCTCAACTCAATCCTTGCTGCACCATCCTTGGCTGCTTTCTCTCAACGAATTCGGCGTAATATTGCGCGTTACCATGATCAGCCCATTTTGCTGAAGCGGTTAAACATCCTGAAAGAAAAGCGGTTTCGGTTTAACAACCACTTGAAATTTGAGGATGCTCCTGCTTATTCGGCTCCACTGGATCGCTCAATGCGTTTCTTGGATGAAAAGCTACATTCCTTTGGGCAATTTCGCGCTGAACATGCTATTGACCCCATGCTCAATGCTTGGGCGATTGTCAACAATCTACGCTCGTTCTTACCTGGTGCGAAAAAAGCTGGTCAGTCTCTCGCTCAGTTCTTTGGCGCTATCGTCAATGACATTCCTTGGATGGAGGTGCTCAATCTCTGTACTGTTGGCGTTTTTCACGATCTTCTTCCCTCCTCTTCCTAGCTAGCACCAAATTTCAAACTATGTGTAAATACAAAAGCGATCGCGCTTTGAGTTGATGAGAGTTGATAAAGCCCAAAAAGCTGTGGCGCACACGCAGTGTGCGCCACAGCTTTTTGGGCTTTAAGACTACTTATACAATTCCTAAACTAGAAGCAACCAAATGACCGCAGGCAAAACCCGAAAAGGCAACAGCATTTAAACCCTGACCGGGAAAAGTGCTATCACCAACACAATAGAGATCGGGAATCGATGTGCGATTAAAAGGCATTCCCAAAAGACCCCAAGGCTTACCTGATGGAATTGGTCCATAGGTTCCATCGGCACGACCGAGAAAGCGGCGATGGCTGCGTGGTGTGCCGATTTCTTGATAGTCGAGACAATCTTCTAGTTTCGGGAAAATCGCTAACAGGCGATCGCATAATTTTTTGGCAGCTTTATTTTTCTTCTCTTCATATTCGGAGGGAGACAATCCTTCCCATTCACTGATCCAGCTAGGCGTAAAGGTATGCACAATATGATGACCATTCGGAGCGAGATCGCGATCGAGCAACGTGGGAATCGAGACAAAAATTGTGCCTTGTTCCTTTTGCATATCTTCCCAATCTTCCAGCAAAATGTGATGACATGCTGCATCATCGGGAATCGCCTCCGCTTTGACACCAAGATGCAAACTTAAAAAACTTGGCGATTTTTGGTAGCGTTCTTGCCAGCCTTTTTCGCCGTTTGGTAAAGCTTCATCCTTAAGTAAGTTCCCAAAGGTATCCCAGCGTGTGGCATTGGAGACAACTTTTTTAGCGTAGAGAACTTCGCCATTAGCTAATTTCACACCGATCGCACCTTTACCAG
This sequence comes from Pseudanabaenales cyanobacterium, assembly GCA_038225745.1. Classification (GTDB taxonomy): domain Bacteria; phylum Cyanobacteriota; class Cyanobacteriia; order Pseudanabaenales; family Pseudanabaenaceae; genus Pseudanabaena. The sequence continues at coordinate 1,402 of JBBRQX010000084.1, forward strand.
ATTTCGCTTTAGGAATAATCTGGGTAACTCTAGCGCCATAACGAATTTTGCTACCTGCATTTTCCAAACCTTCGGCAAGTTTTTCTGCAATCTTACCCACGCCGCCTTTAGGATAGTTAATCCCGCCATAGTGGCGATCGCTAAATACCATCCCTGCATTAATCGCTGGTGTACGCTCGGCAGGAACCACCGACCAGCAATAACATTCCATATCGATGAATTGCAACAACTCAGGATCGCGAATATATTTCTTAGCAATATCTCCTGCATTTTGAGGTAAATAGGCGGCTAAACCCAAACAAGCCAAAGGATTCTGAAAAAATACGCGCATCAAGTAGCGCCATTCTTCTAATGACAGCAACTCGATCGCATTCAAGCAATTAAAAATATGCCAGCATTCATCGTAAAACTTACGAATCCCCTCGCGCTCATGGGGAAAGCGATCGCCCAATTCTTTTAAAAACTGCTCATAATCGCGATGCACCTCGATTTCGAGATTATTTGGCAAATGGTAATGAATCTGCACAGGATCGGCGATCGTCTCCATGGTCATATTCACCGCTGCCAATGCGCGGGTGAGCAGGTTAGTCGTACCGCGATCGCCAAAACCGAAAATCATCGACGCGCCCACATCAAAGCGATAGCCATCGCGCTCAAAATAGCCGCCACTGCCTCCCGCAATCAAATACCGCTCTAAGACAATTACGTTCGCGCCCTTAGCCGCCAATTGCGTCGCTGTGACCAAGCCACCAAGCCCTGAGCCAATTACAATTACATCTGCATCGAGTGTTTGCGCCATTACATTTCTTAATCAAAACCTATTTTTAACTATCATAGTGCTTTGCACTCCAATACATAGTGCTTTGCACTCCAATACATAATGCTCTGCACTCTAATACACAGCGCCTTGCGTTGTTATAAAACCCAAATAATTTTTTGAAAGCGACGCTTCGCGTCACTTTCAAAAAATTATTTGTATTACTCAAACTATCAATAGGCTGTAAACCTGTCGATCGCCTCAAATTAATGCTTTAAAACCCCTAATTTGCAAAGCTTGCAAAAACTTGTTCCTAATCTTGTCAGAAAACAATTGCAAACAAGGCAAAGTCTGTTAATGTCTGTCTTGTAAAAATTTCTCGGTATTATCGGTGAGGTTATCCGTGAGTGAACTAAAACGCAAAGCAGCACTACGAGAAGTTTCGGTTAAAGCCTTACCTATTAATGATGGCGATGACCTTGATGCGCTCTTTGGTGGCGACATACTGGAAGAAAAAGCGATCGCCGAAATCACGAATATGCTACGAGATGATGCAGATATGTTTTTAGATGATTGGTCGTCAGATGATAATTCTATTGATAACCCCGAAACTATTGATAAAATTAGTGGCGATAAAAACACTGAGTTGCTTGCTGATCGCGATCGCTTGCAAAAAGAATTAGAAGCTCTGCGATCGCAACATGAGTTTGAATGTGAATATGTCGATCAGCTAGAAAAAGAGATTATTAGTGCTACTACCGATCGCGATCGCCAAGTCACAGAACTCAACGTCCAAATCGAACAACTGCAATGCCAAAATACCGCCCTAGATATTTCGCAACAAAGCCTAACTAAAGAACTTGAATCGGCTCAGAGACTCCTCAAAGAATCTGCTAAAACTATTGAAATTGCTCAAGCTAAGTTGTCAGAAGTGCGAACTCAGCGCGATCAATTTGAAGAAGAACTAATTCAACATCTTTCTAATCAAGCGCAAATGCATCAATCTCTACGCGGGTTTGAGAATGAATATGTTAGCGATCTGACGCGAGTGCAAGAATTAGAGCAGCAAATTGAAGAATTACAAAATCATGTTTTTCAACAGGCTGCCAAGGCTTCTGAATATGAAGCGGCAGTTCAGCATTGGAAAGAACAATCGGTGCGTCATCAACATCATGCTTTACAACTTAGCGGTGCGTTAGATCGGTTGCTAGAAGAGAAGCCAGTTAAACACTTAACTCCATCGATTCAGCCGTCTAATGAATCTACTTATGAGCAAGATCATAGATCGGCGCGATCGCTGGAAACTCTCCCAGAGGCGAGACCAGAAAATGTGCCAGTCCGATCATTTCGCCCAAATTCAAAAGTTGATTTGCCATCTTTTTTGGTTAGACATCGCTAATTTCGCGATCGCCAATTTCTAATGGCAAGCATACGGTGAAGCAACTACCTTCACTCACTTTGCTGTAAACATCCGATCAGAAAGCGATTGATATCAAGGTCTAGATAAATGCTGTTTTGTACTAGCATTGATTTAGTCGTTGATTTATGAAGATTTTGTCTAAAATGTCGGTCGATTATGATCTTGTTGTCATTGGCATGAGTGCGTATGCTCATAAATTAGTTAGCTTTGCCGCTCATCGGGGAGCCAGAGTGGCTTGGGTATGGGATCAAGGAGATGACCCTTATGTGAACATAGCCGAGATTCATCATATTTTGCAATCATTAAAAAATAAGATAGCTGATCGCTCTAAACCTGAGAGATTGAAATCTTTTGCAAAGCAAATTTTTCCGATTCTAAATAATTCTCGTGAAGCAGAAATTCTGGAAATAATGCAGAAAATCGGGATCGATGTGATTGTTGGCGAATGTGAATTTCAAGGCAAATTGCGAAATTCTTATATTCTAGAAGTCTGCGAAACGTCACAAGCCTCCAGAGATTTTTCTAAGCGTAAATTAATTTCACGCGCTTACGCGATCGCGCACGATCGCCCCACCCCCCTCCGAAAAATCTTCGGACTTGCTGAACACAATTATTTAACCGCAAATCAGCTACTGCATTTAGAAAATTTACCTAACTCGATCGCCGTTTTAGGCGACGATTCCCATGCTTGTGCGATCGCGCAAACCCTAAATTTTCTCGGTGTGCACACGCTCTTAATCACCGATCATCATCATATTTTGCCCAATGTCGATGTGGCGATCGCGCGTACTTTGCAAGCCCAACTAGAAGCCGAAGGGACCGAGATTTATACGAAAACTCAGGTGACAGCGGTAACTAAAATTGAGAACAATCGGTCAAAAATTTGGATCGATAAGCAGATAATTGAATGCGATCGCCTGCTAATTCCATTAGCGCCTAGTGGGTTTAGCTTTCCTATCAATCATCATATTTATGAATGTCGTAACGATCAAGATATTGCCAAAATTGTCCGTCAAACCTTGCAAACTAACTTTTGGCAATCGCCATTCATAACGACACAGCCATTACTCACATTCGTACAAACATCGCCACCACTCGCTCAGATCGGCATGACTGAAATTGTTGCTAAACACAAGTATGGGCAAAATTTATATATTCTTGATAGCTATGCTGAGAATAGCTTATGCAAGATTATTTGCAATCGTCATGGGCAAATTCTCGGAGCAAGTATGATCGGAGATCGCGCCGAATTAGTAATAGAAGCGATCGCGATCGCCATGCAAGGAAAAGTCAAAATCCAGAATATCGCTGTTTTACAAGAGTTAGAAATTAACGCGCAATGGGAAAACCGAGATCGAGATCAGATCCAGAAATCTAAACTCAAAGATTGGTTTACCTTCCGCCGTGATTGGAACTTTTAGGTTTCCCAGCCAAAGAGTTAGCGGCGCTAACTCTTTGGCTTATCAATTAATAACGCGAAGTTTAGTCGCTTTGAGTGTAAATTTGCCGCCACTACTACCACCAAATGACGAAACTCGGATAGTGTAACTTCCTGCTTGGCGCACTTTAAAAAAGATTAATGAATTTGTGTTCTCACCACTCGCATCATCATTTTCAGAAATAACTTCACCCTTACGATCTAACAAGCTCAAGACAGTATCAAAGTTTTGAGAATTGACAGTAATTTCTAAGCGATCGTCTTTCTGAACTTCGATGATATAGTCACGGGCAAACCCTTTTTGACCTGTGGGAATATCCTTATCGGTGAGCATTTCATTAATATCTTTACCGCTATTGATTATGCTTGGTTTATATGCAGAAATCGGAATCTGAGCTAATGAATCAGACGCAAAACTGATTATACAAATTGCGATCGCACCTAATCCAATCACAATACTTGTCGTAATTGCCAAATATTGACAGCGATAATATGCAAATAATTTAAGGTGCTTCACGAGACTTCTTTTAGTTCAGGGAATGTTAATTTTAGTTGAGTAGATTCTACTGTGGAATTAGATGAGCTATTAGAAAATGAGACTTCTTTAATTGAAGGGACTTTAATAGTTGGCACAATCTGAATCTCGCCATAAAAATCTGCTTGAAATAATTCCACTTTTGATTGCGAAGACATCAGTAATAAACCCCAAAACACACCAACACGATCGTTAAATACTTCGGCTAGGTCAGATATTTCAATCTCCTCATGAGGATGAAGCAAAAAATAACGTTCGATTTCTATAACCATTTCCGATAAATTTTCTTTGTGAGCTAGCTGCGCGATCGCCTTCATTGCGTTCCGCCTTGCCACTTTGCCTTGCATCTGACGCTTGGCTGGTTTACTAGTTTTGCGATCAACAATTTCGGCGATCGCTTCAATCTGAGCAATTAACTCTTCTAGGGTAATCCGTCGTGCTTTGGGGGGCAGAGCGACAGGTAAGCGGCGCAAGCGTTTATCAAAATCAGTCGGTAATCGCATTGAGTCAGCAATAGTCGCTGACCCTAAATCTTCAAGATCATCATCAAGATTATCTTCTTGCTCGTAGGCAGATTGGATATCCGACAATGAGTTTGCCTTCAGTAGTACCAACATCGATGCATAGAGCATCGCCTGCCCTGAATCATATAAGTCGCGGCGATCGCTGACAATTAACCGCGACAAAAAGCGATCGACGACATCGATCACTTCCACATCCCAAGGATTGATCTCGCCACGTTCGGCAAGGTCAATCAATAGGGCAATGGCATCTTTGGTAACTGATTCAGCGATCGATAAGGGCATGGAGCTTACAAGAAGCGGATAGTTAAAAATATCACCGATTGCGGTGAAATAGGAAATAAAACCTATAAAAAAGGATCGGCACATACAGCCTGTTGAGACTTTGAGTAGTTCAGAAATTTTTTTGAAAGTGCCGCTTCGCGGCACTTTCAAAAAAATTTCTGGGTTTTATAACAGCACAAAGCGCTGTAGCATCGATCTTTTTTATGAGTTTTTGGATTTATCTTCATCGATCTCAACATCGATCGCTGAAGCAGAAACCAAGCGCTTGCGTTCCTCAACCTCAGAGTTTAAATTCTGCACGGTTTCCTGCAAATTCTGAATTTGCACATTTTTGTTACGCATAACAATGGATTTTTGTAATGCTGACCAAATGCTAAATATCCAAGCTAAAACCGCACCTAGTCCCATTGATAAGATTAGCTCGACCGCGATCGGGGCTTCAACTTTAAGTTGAGGAATAATTTGGATTGATACAGGAGTGGTGTTTTGCAATGAGAACAGCACTAAGGCTAGGGCAACAACAAAAATAACGACAAAATTAAGCTGGCGCACAGTAATTAAAACCAATTTCTCAGTAGTTAGCTAATGGTTTATCAGACAATGCTCACAATGTCTACAGGCAAAAAAGAAAGAGCGCTTTGCGCCCTCTCTTTTTTATATTTTATGCCTGAAGCCATAAGGGATTACAGAAATAGTGATCGCCACATCTTAAATCATTTTTAAATTACTTGAAATTTAGAATTGCTTCTAAGAGTAGCCGCGTTAAACGAGTGCGCCCAATTCAAAAAATTATCATCGACTATTTCAATATGCGGATCGATTAATAGAGCTAAATAATTTCCTTGCTGCTTGATCACAACGGCGGTATATTCTTTACCGTGAATTACGGCATAGGTAAAATTTTCAACTGGCAAAGAAGCCGCTAACAATGACTTCAGCCCCAGAGCTTGAAAAATTGGTTGCACCCAAGTGATGCTCTTACTTCCATCTACTAGAGTGTAATATTCCTTGGGCAGCCCGCTTAAGTCAAAAGTTGCGGCTCCAAGCATATAGGCTTCAAATTTGGTTGCGTCTAGGGCTGTCATAGTTATTGTGGCAAGCGATCGCCCCTCAATGAGTTCTCTGCGCTACTGCCCTTATTAAATTGTAGCAACGACATCATAACAACCGTCATAGCGCTTAACAAAACAAAGGGACGCTTTGCGTCCCTTTGTTTTATCTTAATGCGGAATTTTTCGATTTTTCGATTTCGCGATCTTTTTTGCCACGCCAGATAAATCGTAGGGGTGTACCTTCAAAACCGAGGGTTTTGCGGAATTGATTTTCGATATAACGTTTGTAATTGTCGTTAAAGCGATGAGGATCGTTAACGAAAAGAATCACCGTCGGTGGACTGTCAGAAATTTGGGTGCAGTAATAAACCTTACCTTGCTTACCGCCGCGACTGGTGGGCGGCGCGTGCCATGTGACCGCTTCACTGAGAGCTTCATTTAAAATCGCGGTGGGAACGCGGCGTTTATGTTGTTCGGCGGCGATATCTATGCGATCAAGGATCTGGGTGACGCGCTGACCCGTGAGCGCACTCACGAAAATGATCGGCGCATAGTCGATAAATAGTAGACGGCTCTTAACTTCGGCGGTGTAGTCGTAAATGGTATAGGAATCTTTTTCGATCGCATCCCATTTATTCACCACGATTACACATGCCTTGCCCTCATCACCGATGCGACCTGCCAGTTTTTGATCTTGATCGGTAACGCCATCGAGGGCATCGATCACCAATAAAACTACATCTGAACGTCCGATCGCTTTAAAAGCGCGGTTAATACTAAAAAATTCAATGCCGTAATCAATATTCTTTTTACGGCGCACACCTGCGGTATCGATCAGGCGATATTTTTTGCCATCGCGCTCGACCGACATATCGATCGCATCGCGGGTTGTGCCAGAAATCGGGCTGACAATGCTGCGATTTTCGCCGATAAAAGCATTAAGCAAACTAGATTTACCTACATTAGGACGACCGATAATCGCTACTTTAATTTCATCGGTTTCCTTAACTACTTCTTCGGGAGGTGGTAAATGCTTGATTAATTCATCTAGTAGTTCGCCCGTACCATTACCATGAATCCCTGACATGGGAATCGGTTCGCCTAAGCCCAAATTCCAGAATTCAGCAGCGAGAGACAGCCCCAATTTTGAGCCTTCACATTTATTTACTGCTAAAAGCACAGGAATGTTTTGCCGACGCAACCAGCCACCCAGTTGTTCATCCGCATCAGTGATCCCCGCCAACCCATCAACCACAAAAATCACGGCAACCGACTCACGAATGGCAATCTCCGCCTGTTCGCGGATCATTGGTAAAAATTCAGTCTCGTC
>JBBRQX010000085.1:0-8721 GCA_038225745.1 Pseudanabaenales cyanobacterium
AAAAGAGACGTAATATTACGTCTCTTTTCTTATTTAATCAGAATGGAACTAAAAATGGAAGAATTGGTCTGATACTTGAACGTGCTTGAAGACTTTTATGACGTAGTTCAATTGTACGTCTATGTAGTCATTAGTTAAATCACGATAGGAGCAGATCATAATGAATATTTTCCGTAAAAATTTTCGCAGTCAACTAGGCAGCAGTTTTCAGAAGACTTCTCTATCTCTTCTTGCAGTCACTCTTGCCGCCGCGCCTTTTCTTTCTACTTTAAAAGCGATCGCCGCCCCATCTGCACCCCAAATTATTGCCCAAGTCCCTCAAGGCTGGCAAACAGGAGTGCAGCTATTACGTCTACTTGATAATTCTGGCAATCTTTCAAGCATCGGTATTTTGTTGGATGTCGCCAATAAGCCAGTCACCAAATATGCAAACGTCGTTTATCAGCTTTATGTGAGGCGTTCTGGAGAATGGCGCGAAGTGTATACCAATTCAGGGGCAAGACTTCTATCCAAAAATGCTGGACGACAATTTGCACCAGTGGAAGTGATTTCTTTGAATTTACTGAGCGAAAGAATCTCTCTTGACGATATTTACAATGGCGATCTCAAGGCGATTACTAGTGTTCGCTATGATCTGCCTAATGGAATGAAAGATGTAAAGTTTGAGATCGAAGAAGTAAGATCGTTTTCTTCAATTGTGACAGCTAGTGCATCTGAGGTGACTGCTGGGCGTATTGCTAATGTATACACAAATACTTCCAGCAATTCTTCTAATAACACTTCCAACAATTCCTTCAACAACTCTTCTAATAACTCAGAGCTTACTGACCGCGATTTGGGGATCTCGTCTAATTCTCAATCAACGAATTCTCAATCTAATCAGAATGTGGTCATCCAGACCACAAATGTGCAGACTTCTACGAAGCCGATGAAACCGATCTTTGTTTCTAAAAAAGATGATGACAACGAAGATGATGACTATGATGGCGACGATCGCAAAGGCAGAGATCGCGATCGCAGAAGCAGTCAGACTCCCGACGGTGTTGAGATGTCCAAGAAGAATCCCCATCGCGGACACTTTAGCCTTGCAGTTTTGCAAAATCAGCCACGCCTATCTCAAGTAGTTGCACGTCTCTCGCTCAAATCAAAACGTCCTCAAGGATTTCTCGAAGAGCGCTTTATCGGTGATTATCGCTTTGCAATTAATCAGCGTGCTACCTTTATTCGTGGGCTGAATGCAGGCGATCGCTTAATTGTCCGTTTGTTTGATTTGAATAATCGTCCTCTAGGCTATAGCGAAGTGCAATTGCTGAAAGACTTCTCAACCATTAGCCTGATTTTACCTAGCGATCCAGCACTCTACGGCACATTGAGAACTGTTACAGGCATTGATTCTCAACGGATTGGTCGGATTGACAATAACGTTAAGGTCTATGACTACTTCACTCAAATTCAGACCACAACTGTGTTTACTGAAACAGTGGCTCGATTCCTGACCTCATCACAAGGTATTCCACTTGGCTTGTTCAACGTTGCAGGGCTACCTCAAGCAACCAATCAGTTCAGCTATACCAATGCTTTTGCAAGGGGCGAGCAGACTCTGATTAATCGCACGATTAGTCTGTTTACAAGGGATATGCCACCTGTAATGCAGGTTCTACCAGGTCGGCTATCATCTTTAGTTGCTATTGATAACTCGCAGTCTACATTCGATGTCGTCCGCAAGATTATCGATTACAAAGATTTGCGTCCAAGCGGTCTATCTACTTTTTTCTAATTAAGTAACTGATGTTACGTGGAACGAAGACCGCCCTCACCCCCCAGCCCCCTCTCCCTAGTGGCGAGGGGGAGCAAGATACAAATATTCTCTTGTTCCCCTCTCCATCAGGGAGAGGGGCTTGGAAACTTCCGCGTAACATCAGTTAAGTAAATAGATAGGCGTGACAAAACCCAAAAAGCTATGGCGTGTGCTCAGCGTGCGCCATAGCTTTTTGGGTATTAAGTTTTAGTATTCTCAAATCAGAAATGGCGCAAAGCGTCCTTTCTGATTTGAAAGTAGAACTCAACTGTTAGGATAAGCTCATTGCTAAAATTCACCTATAGCCTTGCTTATCAATATCCTTGAGTAAATCTTTATGAGCTATCTCGAAACTGCTGCCGAATTTTATACAGAAGCGGCGAAAACACCGCAAGTTGGTTTGTGTTGCATCAGTACGCCCCCACTACAATTTCCCGATCTTAATATTCCTGAAATCATTCAGCAGATGAACTATGGCTGTGGAACAACCATCCATCCCACAGAATTACGCGGTAATCCCACAGTTCTGTATATCGGCGTTGGCGGTGGTTTAGAAGCTCTACAATTTGCCTATTTCTGCCGTCGCAAAGGTAGTGTCATTGCGATCGATCCAGTGGGCGAAATGCGTGAAGTCGCTAGCCGCAACCTTCAATTAGCGGCGAAAGATAATGATTGGTTCGATCCTGAATTTGTAGAAATCTTAGCAGGAGATGCTTTTGCCTTACCCGTGCCCGATCGCTCAGTCGATGTGGTCGCTCAAAATTGTCTATTTAATATCTTTGAGCCAAAAGATTTACAAAGAGCTTTAAAAGAAGTCTATCGAGTCTTGAAACCTAAAGGCAGATTGATTATGAGTGACCCGATCGCTACTCGCCCCATCCCTCCAAATTTGCAAGCCGATCAACGTTTACGCGCCATGTGTCTATCGGGCGCAATGACCTATGACGAGTATATTCACTATCTCATTGAAGTAGGATTTGGGCAGATCGAAGTTCGCGCTCGTCGTCCCTATCGTTTGCTCGACACTCACAGTTTTGATTTGGATACTCCATTGATGTTAGAGAGTTTAGATTCTGTATCATTTAAAGTCCCCATTCCTAGCGATGGAGCCTGTGTATTTACAGGAAAAACCGCAGTTTATAGCGGCTCTGAGCCATCCCTAGACGATCGCGCAGGACATGTCTTGCAGCGTGGTAATCCGCTTTCAGTATGTGATAAGACTGCGTCAAAACTCGCTGATAAATTTCCTGAAAATGTAATCATTACCGATTCGACTTGGCATTACAACGGCGGAGGTTGTTGCTAATGCTCGACATTTTAAACTGGATCGAAAGTCTCGGCTACATTGGTGGAATTGCCTTTATTGCTATTTACATTCTGGCAACTGTTGCTTTTTTACCAGCTTCAATTTTGACTTTGGGCGCGGGAGCAGTCTTTGGCGTAGTTTGGGGTTCGCTTTATGTATTTGTCGGCTCAACTTTGGGCGCGATCGCCGCTTTTCTGATTGGGCGATACTTAGCGCGTGATTGGATCAGTAATAAAATTGCAGGCAACCAAAAATTTGCGGCGATCGATCAAGCTGTGGCCCATTCAGGATTCAAAATTGTTTTACTAACACGCCTGTCTCCATTATTTCCTTTTAATCTCTTAAATTACGCCTTTGGCATAACTGGAGTTGGGCTAAAAGATTATGCGATCGCCTCAATCGGAATGCTCCCCGCCACTGTGATGTATGTCTATATCGGCTCTCTCGCTGGAGATATTGCCCGTATTGGCAGCGACAATCAATCCCCTGATCCCACATTTCAATGGGCTATTCGTATCATTAGCTTGATTGCGACAATTGCGGTGACATTATATGTGACAAATATTGCACGTAAGGCGATCGAGGAAATTAACAATTAGCAATTTTTATAGATGTTGCCATCTTTATTAAAACCCAAGAATTAGCGTTGCGGCGCGGAGCGCCGCAACGTCTAATCTTTCACTGGGAAGGGAGTAGTTTGCAATAGCTATACAAAAATCATGGTTTGGTTTCATCGCAAAGCGATGAAACCAAACCATGATTTCTGTCACAGATTTTTAGATATTTTTTTTAAGAAATACGCAATAGCTCGACATCAAAAGTTAATGTCGCATTAGCAGGAATGACTCCGCCTGCTCCACGAGCGCCATAGCCTAGATCTGGCGGAATAATCAAGGTATAGCGATCGCCAACACGCATCAGCGCCAAGCCCTCATCCCAACCCTTAATCACTTGACCAGCGCCAAGCTTAAATTTAAAAGGATCGTTGCGATCGCGCGAGCTATCGAACTTAGTACCATCTTCGAGCGTACCTGTGTAATGCACGACTACAGTTTGCCCTGCTTTAGGTGACGCACCAGTACCAGCAACGACCACTTTATATTTAAGCCCAGTGCCAGTTTCTTTGATTTCGGAATCATTCATATTTATTAAAGGTGCTGCTGCTATTTTTACTTCTGTTTGATTTGGTGCGCCTGTAGAAGGAGCCCCAATGCTAGCGACTGCTGGCTGTCCACCTGTAATTTGAGCCACTACGATGATCAGTACAGCAAATGCCATAATGCCAAAGCTAATCAAAATTCCTTTCAAGGCTATATTCTCCGATCAATTACGTGTTGACTTAGCTTTTGGAATCTTACGCGATTTGGCTAAAAAAGAAAAGGTTCACCGTGCGAACCTTTTCTTTTATCTATGCCAGGAACGAGATTTGAACTCGTGACACGTGGATTTTCAGTCCACTGCTCTACCAACTGAGCTATCCCGGCGCTGCGCTTTTTTTGCGCTTTATTAAGATAACACTAAAGGTAATTTTCAAGCAATATTATTTTAAATAATTTTTAAATAATCTTTTAAAGCCTACACACCTGTATTGCCAAATTAACTGCTCACGAGAAATTTAGAGCTTTTCTGCGTCTACGGCACGACAAATTCCGTCATAATAAGAATTGTAGAGAAGATGCTTACAGGTATCTTGCAAGATACCTTCGCTAGATGTATTCTTCATTATTTGTTACAAACGAGTTTAACTGAATGAATAACGGGGCTAAAAAGTCAGATTTCATTCTGACTCCTTATATGCAGAGTAATAACTTTGCAGCAACTTATCAAATTCTCAATACACTTATCCCCTATTTTCTTCTGTGGTTCTTAGCGGTCAAGGCTGTGGCGATCTCTTTTTGGCTGTTACTGCCGATCATGGTGCTAATGACCCTTTTCTTGGCGCGATGTTTTTCCTTAATGCATGATTGTGGACATTACTCACTTTTTACTTCCAAAAAGGTAAATCGGGCGATCGGCTTTTTGCTAGGCGTAATTAACGCAATTCCTCAATATCCTTGGTCAAGAGGTCACGCTTATCATCACAAGACCAATGGCGACTGGGAGAAATATCGTGGACCGTCTGGACTAGCTTCTAGCGAGGAGTTTGCAAAGTTTAGCCCATCGGCTCAATGGCGCTATGAGATCCTGAGACACCCATTCATGCTTTTTCCTGGTGGTTTTTTCTACCTAGCGCTTAAGCCAAGACTTACTTTGATTATAGGAATAATTAGGTTTGGCAGTTATTTATTAACTAGTCTGAAAGGCAATAAGGGTAAAAGTTTCAAAGAAATTATTTCGTCTTATAACTCTAGAGATTGGTACACATGGCCACAGTTTTGGGATTTACTCTTCAACAATATTTGTGTAATTAGTAGCTGGATTTTTCTGAGTAAGTTAATGGGTGTTGGCTTTTTCCTCGGTATTTATGGAATTACGCTGACTGGTGCGGCGGCGATTTTTATTTGCGTGTTCTTTGTGCAGCACAACTTTGAAGGTTCTTATGCCCATAAGACCGAAGGCTGGGACTATTTGGATGGGGCGATCGCGGGCAGTAGTTATTTAAAGTTGCCAGCAATCCTGAATTGGTTCTCCGCAGATATTGGCTATCACAATATTCATCATTTATCAGAACGCATCCCCAATTACAATCTCAGAGCTTGTCATCTCAAAAATTCGCATCTTCTTGTAGGCGCAAGAACGTTACAAATCTCTGATATTCCTGATTGCTATAAATTTACTCTTTGGGATGCTGACTCGAACACTCTCATATCGATTCAGTCATTTCGAGAAAATATGGCGATCGCCAACTCCCTTAGGCAGCTTGTAGAAACAACCTGAACAGGCAAGGGGCTTAAGCACCTTGTTAAGGCTATTAACTTATTTTTATAAGCTGCCTTAGAGTCTAAAACCTATAGAAAAAGCGGCGCTTTGTGCCGCTTTTTCTATGATCCTGTCACGATCCAAAAAACCGATCGCAAACCATCGCGCAGAGACTTGGTCGGGTTTTCGGATTTAGCATCCGTAGGAACTGCCACAGGATGTATCTGAATCCCGCGACTGCCTAAAACAATTTTGCCAATCACGATCGCACGGGGCATATGAAATTCGGAAGTAATTACATATACGTCTGTAATTTTGCGCTTCTGAAGCTCCGTCACCATAATCGTAAAATTGGTAACGGTATCGACGGCGCGATAATCTAAATAAACACGACTGCGATCAACTCCCGCACTGTCAAACACATATTGAGCATATGCTTCGGGACTACCAGACGAAACAAAAATCGGCAGTTGGGGATGTTCTAAAGCAAATTGAGCAGCAAATTTTTCGCGGATGGGATCGCCTCCCAAGACTAAGATCGCCTGTGGCGCTCTAGCCGATGGACTGGACGCAATCGGGGGTAAGCATAGCAACCCAAGGATCGTACAACCAAAACCAATTAACCCTGATAAAGCTGTCATAGGAATTATTTTAGGGAGCGGATCAATCATCATTCTTGCATTGCGAGCCATCAGAATATTATCTGGATGATGGAACAGTTGGCAACATGATCTTTTTGTATTTAGTAATAAGCGCAACCTTAATGCTTATTACAGATCTATTTCGCGTCGGCCCTCGAGCGCCTTGGCAAGTGTTACCTCATCTGCATATTCTAAATCACCACCCATAGGAATACCAAAGGCAATTCGCGTAACTTTTGTAAATGGTTTTAATAGTCCGCCCACATATAAAGTGGTGGTTTCGCCTTCGACGCTAGGGGCGATCGCCATAATCACCTCAGCGACTTTGTTCCCACTGACGCGCCGCACTAGGGCTTGGATATTTAGTTGATCGGGGCTAATGCCATCCATCGGCGAAATTAGTCCACCCAGAACGTGATATTTACCGCGATATTCGCGAGTTTTTTCGAGAGCAATTAGATCGCGCGAGTCAGCGACTACACAAATTGTGGAATTGTCGCGACTAGGCTGGGTGCAAATTTCACAAATTGGTTCTGCGGAAAGATGCCCGCATATCGTGCAGCTACCAACTTGCAGTTTTGCCTGAATTAATGCTTGGGCTAAGGTTTCGATCTCTTCAGTAGGACGCTTAAGGATATGAAGGGCTAGGCGTTGAGCAGTCTTTGCACCTACACCAGGTAGACGCTGCAATTGTTCGATCAGATTGGCTAAGGGGCGAGTATACAAAGCAGCGAAGACATGAATTAACATTAACGATTTTAACGTTAGTTTATGCCTTCGCACAGTAAAACGCCAAAAGATGTAGCGCACACGCAGCGTGTGCTACATCTTTTTGGGTATATTTAGCCTTGATGCTACAACGGCTGATTATGTTTAAGAAAATCTTCTCCTTTGGTTTGCTTGTATTTATCCCGATTTCAGTAATCGGTCACTTATTGGGCTGGGATTCTACGCTGATATTTGTGACTTCAGCGATCGCGATTTTACCCTTGGCAGGTTGGCTAAGCATGGCAACTGAAGAAATCTCTGTGGTCTTGGGGCCATCGTGGGGCGGTTTACTAAATGCGACTTTTGGTAATGCGACCGAACTTATTATTGCGATCGTCGCGTTGAATGCGGGTTTTACCAGTGTCGTGAAAGCTAGCATCACAGGTTCGATTATTGGCAACCTATTGCTGGTGATGGGGCTGTCGATGTTTTTAGGCGGACTGCGCTATAAGGAGCAAGAATTTCAGCCAACAATGGCGCGATTAAATGCTTCGGTGATGAATTTGGCGGTAGTTGCGATCTTGTTACCGACGGCTGCCAATTTTACATCTGCGGGTATTAGTGAAGAAGTCTTGCAAAAGTTATCGATCGCTGTGGCGATCGTGTTGATTGTTGTCTATTGTTTGACACTGCTATTTTCGATGAAAACCCATGCCTATCTCTACGATATTGGTAAGTCCGAAGCAGATGATGCGGAAGCCAAAGAAGGGCATCCTCAAGAAGTCAATCTCGGTCTATGGATTACGGTTTTATTTGGGGTAACTTTGCTAGTCGCTTTAGAATCTGAGCTTTTAGTTGGGACTTTGGAAGAGGCGACCGCCCAACTAGGTTTAACGGAACTATTCACTGGGGTGATCGTATTACCGATTATTGGTAATGCGGCTGAGCATACAACGGCGATTACGGTGGCGATGAAAAATAAAATGGAACTTTCGGTATCAGTTGCTATGGGTTCGAGTATGCAAATCGCTCTATTTGTTGCGCCTTTGTTAGTAATTGTCGGTTGGTTTATGGGTCAGCCGATGGATTTAAACTTTAATCCCTTTGAGCTAGTTGCGGTCGCAGTTGCGGTGCTGATTGCGAATTCAATTAGTTCTGATGGGCGATCGAATTGGCTGGAAGGAGTTTTATTAATGGCGACTTACTCGATTTTGGGTTTCGCATTTTATTTCCAACCAGTTTAAAAACCTCACCCCTAGCCCCTCTCCTTGCAACTACTGTGTACACACAAGTTATCAGCGATGTTGTTAGATTCTAAAGATCCCCCCCCGCCCCCCTTCAAAAGGGGGGAGTAGATATTCTTCCCCCTTTTTAAGGGGGATTGAGGGGGATCGAAACCTTAAAACGTA
>JBBRQX010000086.1:0-8706 GCA_038225745.1 Pseudanabaenales cyanobacterium
AAGCGAATGCGATCGCATTATTCTCAATGGACATCCCACCCAAAGACTTGCAGGTAATCTCAATGTTAGTTTTGCGGGTATAAATGGAGTTGCCTTAATACTCGCCTTGCAACCAATTGTGGCTGTGTCTTCAGGCTCTGCTTGTACGTCTGCGAAAACTACGCCTTCTCATGTTCTGACTGCCCTAGGACATTCTAAAGAATTAGCCTATGCTTCGATCCGTTTTGGCATTGGTAGATCTAATACTTTTGATGAAATCGAAACAGTTGCTAATCATGTGATTGCTTCAGTGCGATCGCTCGAAAAATAAAAAAAGCCATGGCGCAGGCTGTGCGTGCGCCATAGCTTTTTTATTTTTTGCTCTCAGGCTTCTTTGTCACATTATTGAAATATTCCTTAGCCTTAGCGATCGCATATTGAAACTTATCGCCAATCGTAGGTGTAGGAAGAACGGCGATCGTCACCTCTTCATCAGGGAACTCCTTCAGGCGATAGCCATACTCCAGATTATCCTTGAATTTCCGCAAGATTGGATAGAGCCGAACTGCACCCTTGAGTAATTCAGCTTCTTGCTGAAAAATAGCGCGACTAATTTGATTACTACGTTCCACCGCCATTGAACCCGCAGGAACCCATTCCTTACCCTTAATACGAATAAAAATGTTGAACTCAGGCAAACCCTTGCCTTTCATCTCATCATATTTACTAGCCGCCTCTTGACGCTTGTTTGGTTCTTTTTTCTTTTTCTTGGACTGACCCGAACCTTGAGCGAATCCAGTTGGTTTAGTTGTAGGCATTATTTTACTTTTTTGATTAAAAAGAAATTTTTATAAATATGTAAAAATTAATAAATTTTATACAGTTAACAAAAGTTTACTTGAGTGTCTACAGTAAAGACAATCTTTCTTCAGAGGCGCAAATCAAAATTTTCATCTGTAAATCACTATTGCAAGCGATCGCGCTAACCATACCCCAATCCATCATGATCTCCCATCTTCACCACCACCAAATCATTGCCAAAGCAAGTTTCTGCTAATATACCAATACTAGAGAGTTTTAGTCCCCCCTATAAGTTTCCTCACACAAAAGTCATGCCCAAGCAGCCCAATAAAGCAATAAACAAACGTAAACCTTCTGAGTCAAGCAGTGCGATCTACCATACTTATTTACTATCGCTAGAAGTCAAAAATGTGCTTTGTTTTAAGGAGCCACAGGTACTCGATCTTTCTGATGGAAAAGGTAATTATGCTAAATGGACTGTAATCTTAGGAAATAATGGAGTTGGAAAAACGACACTTCTTAGATGTCTAGCGATGCTTGCAAAGCACGAAGAAAGTGGCTATCCATTACCTGCACTAATGTCTATTTTATCTGATCGAAACTTCAGTTCTATATCAAAAAATAGCTTGATATGGGAGGAGTTGTCAACAATACATGCATCTCCATCAAGAATCAAAGCTAAAACCCTAATCAGAGAATCATCTAATACTATAAACAAGCATTTTAGTACTCAAATCGATATGAATTTTGGAAATCCTTATACTCTTGATATGTCTTTTGAGAATGAAAATGAAACTTTATTAGAAATCTTATCTCAAGAAGATTATACAATCTATTGTGAGTTGCAAAAAAATACAGAAGAATACCGAAAAGCAAATTTGCGAATATATGAGAAGTTTATAGCAAACTTGAATTGTTATGGTTATGGGGCGACACGTAAAAATGGAAAAGAAATACAAGGTGAGGCTATTACATCTAAAAATTCAGCAAGTCTTTTTTCAGATGATGTGACACTAATGAATGCAGAGGCGTGGTTAAGGGAAACTGATTATGCATTTAAATCTTCAACTGGAGAAACTCAAAACAGCCTAAAAAAGGAATTCGATCATATCATCGAAATCCTTAAAAGTATTTTACCTGACATAGATGATATTCGGATATCTCCAGCAGATAAAGAACGTCCAAGACCAAGAGCCGAATTTTTAACTCCTTATGGATGGGTAAAATTATCAAGTTTAGGATTGGGGTATCGTACAACGATTGCTTGGATTGTTGATTTGGCAGTGAGGCTATTTAAGCGTTATCCTGATAGCGAAGATCCTCTTGCTGAACCAGCGATTGTGCTAGTCGATGAAATTGACTTACATATGCATCCAACATGGCAAAGGACAATCATGAAATTTCTCACTGAGAGATTCCCCAATACCCAGTTCATTGTTACTGCCCATAGTCCTTTAGTAGTGCAAGCTGCTCAGGATGCAAATATTGTTGTACTCAGGAGAGAAGGCGATCATGTTGTGATCGATAACGATCCAGAAATTATTAAAAATTGGCGAGTTGATCAAGTTCTGACCAGTGTTTTTGAAATGCCATCAGCCCGCCCAGCTAAGATCGAGCCTTGGCTAAAGCGCAGACAAGAAATCCTGACTAAGGCTAAGATTACTCAGTCAGAACGAGTAGAATTGAAAGAATTAGAAGCGAAAATTGGTACTTTACCGACCGCAGAAACCTCAGAAGACATCAGAGCTATGGATATTCTCCGTCGTGCTGCCAAATTACTAGACAAATCTGGAATGGGAGCAGTCGAGTGATTCGGATTCGTAAACCCAAAACCCCGCCAGCGAAATTAGCAATCGAAGGCAAGATAAAGTGTAAATCTCATTGCGATGCCTATTCCCGCAACCCATCTGCTTATAAAATTCAAGGAGAAAAATTTAAATTTGCTAGTTCTATCTATGCCCATGAAAGCGTGAAACAAGCGCTAATTGACGCACAGCATCAGAAGTGCTGTTTTTGCGAGAGAATAATTGGCAATAACGGGGATGTTGAGCATTTTCGTCCTAAAGGAGCGTATCAACAAGCAAAAGGCTCACCACCACAATATCCTGGCTATTATTGGTTAGCTTATAAATGGGAAAATCTTTATCTTTCCTGCTCATCCTGCAACCAAAGACTTAAAAAAAATCTATTTCCTCTCGAAGATCCGAACAAACGAGCCACTGATCATCAACAGCGCATTTCCAAGGAACGTCCCATGTTTATCGATTGCGGGAAAGAAGATCCTGAAGAATTTATTGGCTTTAACGCTGAATTTGCTTACGCAATCGATGGAAATTCGAGGGGACAAATTACGATAGATTATCTGAATCTTAATTCTTCAGATTTAATTGAGGCTAGAAGACAAAGATTAAGACTTCTGAAGGAGTTAAATAAAGTTTTATTGGAAACTATTGACGATGTGACTAATCAAGCTATTCAAGAACTAGCCGAAGAAATCAAAAATATCCTAAAAGAATATGTCTTGGATAGTGCTGAATTTGCATCGGTAGCCCGTTGTGTAGTTTCTTCTGAATTTCGATATCTAATTGGTTAGAGTACGCTCTTTAAATTCGACTCACCCATATCTTCTATCTACTTGGCTTTGGGCTTCTTAGTTAGATGATTAAAATACTCTTTAGCCTTAGTGAACGCGTAGTTCACGCGATCGCCAATCGTAGGTTTACAAGGAATTCTAACTGTGTCAAAACTGATGAATTTTATAATTAACAAAAGTTTACTTGAGTCGCGATCGCAAAGACAATCTGCCTTTAGAAGCGCAAATGAGATCATAAAAACAAAAAAGCCGCCATGTGGCGGCTTTTTTATTTAACCTTCTTTTAGTTGACTAGACGGTGAATCTAAATCGAAGAGAACTTGTAACATGTGCATCGCGCGGCGGCGCGTCTCAATGTCTTGTTGAGCGCGTAACTGCACCATCGGATCGTGCAATATTTTATTGATGATGCCGCGAGTCATACTCTCGATTACATCTTGATGTTTGTCGGCAAAGTCAGTACCAAGGCGAGATAATGCTTTTTCCATCTCCTGTTCGCGGATGATTTCCATCTTTTGACGTAGCTTGCTGATCGTGGGGACAGTCTCTAGCGATCGCCACCAGCTATCAAACTCCGCCACACAACCTTCAAGCAGAACTTCGGCTTGCATTGCCATTTGACGGCGGCTTTCTTGGTTTCCAGCGACTACGGCTTGCAGATCATCGACATTGTAAGCTTTAGTATTTGGCAACTCGTTCACGTCAGAACTAATGTTGCGCGGTACAGAAATATCAACGAGGGTTAAACCAGTATGATTAGCGGCGATCGCCTCAAGATGTTTGCGGCTAATAATCACCTCAGTCGAAGCTGTACTGGTGAATACCAAGTCAGAAACCGCCACGCAATCTAACAGTTGATCTAAAGAATGAATATGAAACTGAGCGCCGCTAGTTTCAAATTCTTTAAGCATTGTCTCGGCACGCGATCGCGATCGGTTCACGATCGCAATTTTTTGCGCCCCTTTGGAAATCAAATGCTTTACAAGCAAGCGCGACATCTTGCCAGCACCGACAATCGTGGTGTGCTTATCGGAAAGATTTTTTAGTTTAATTTGAGCAAGCTCAACTGCTGCCGAACTGATCGACACTGCACCCGTACCAATTTCAGTTTCAGTCCGAACCCGTTTACCCGCCGACAAAGATTGTTTAAAAAGCTGGTTGAGAATCCGACCTGCGCCGTTATATTGCTGGGCAAGACGGTGAGTGCTTTTGACCTGAGCTAAAATTTGTCCTTCACCAAGCACAAGACTATCTAAGCCAGATGCAACTCGCATCAGGTGAGTCACGGCATCTTGACGGAGCAGAATAAACAAATAGCGACGGAGGAACTGTAGAGGTAGTTGGCTAAATTCCGACAAAAACTGCATGATTTCGCGAATCCCGCCTTCAGATTCGCTAGTCACCACATATAACTCTAAGCGGTTACAAGTGCTTAAAATGGCAGCTTCTTCAATGCTCGGATAGCTCATCAGTTGGGCGATCGCCGCTTCCATGCGATCTTCAGGAATACTCAACTTTTCGCGTACTTCCACAGTCGCCGTTTTATGACTCAAGCCAACAACTGCAATATTCATATCGTAAATGCGTTTCTTATTTAGGACTGGAAATAATTATCTTATGGGATGAGCTTATCAGGAGATAGCTACTACTATCTTAGGTACTTATTACTCCTTAACTTTCTGTAACAACTAAAAAGAGGAGACACTTCGTGTCTCCTCTTTTTTTAAAACTATAAATCAAGAATAACCTCACCCCTAGCCCCTCTCCTTGCAAAGGAGAGGGGAACAAGAAAAAAAGATCTTTCTCCCCCTCTCCTTTGCAAGGAGAGGGGGCTGGGGGGTGAGGTTATTTCTCTAACGCAAATTAATAACTTTAGGGCTGTCGCTGGTCAAGTGAATGGTGTCAACGAAACGAGCAGTCTTCGATTGAGTTGAGATAACCAAAGACTGAGTACGGCAACCGCCAGCAAAGAAGCGAACGCCTTCCATCAAAGTTCCGGGGGTGATGCCGCAACCTGCAAACAAGACATTCCTACCACAAGCCAATTCGTTAGCATCATAAATGCGATCGCCATCGGTAATACCCATTTCATTGAGACGAGCCAAGTTACCTTCGCGAGTCCACTTAGCGCTTTCAGGTGTATTGACTTCGGCTGGGTCATAAACTAGACGACCTTGGAAATGTCCACCCAAGCAACGCATTGCTGCTGCGGAAATTACGCCTTCAGGAGCCGCACCGATACCCATGAGTGCGTGGATATTTGTACCAGCGAAAGCACAACAAATTGCCGCCGATACATCACCATCGCTGATCAAACGAACACGAGCGCCTGCTGTACGGATTTCTGCAATCAAATCTTTGTGACGAGGACGATCCATTACGACTATGACCAACTCATCGATCGCACGGTCTAGGCATTTCGATAAAATTTGTAGGTTTTCGGTAGGTGATTTACGGATGTCTACATGACCCTTAGCCGCAGGTGGCGCAGCCAACTTATCCATATAAAAGTCGGGAGCTTGGAACAATCCGCCGCGCTCAGAGATTGCCAAAACTGCCATTGAGCCATTTTGACCATAAGCAACAAGGTTTGTGCCTTCGCAAGGATCAACCGCGATGTCGATTTCTTGTAATTCTTCGATGGTGCAAAATTCAGCAGCATTGGGTTGTGTGCAAATACCAACTTCTTCGCCGATGTATAGCATGGGCGCTTCGTCACGTTCGCCTTCGCCGATGACGATGCGACCGCGCATATGAATTTTGTTCATGCGTTCGCGCATCGCTTCAACAGCCGCTTCATCAGCTTCGTCTTTTTTGCCCAAGCCCATGAACTTAGAAGAAGCGATCGCCGCCTGTTCAACGACTTCAATAATTTCGAGACTGATTGTGCTATCCATGTTTGAAAATCCTTAATTTGCTTAAATTTTATAACTATTAATCTTTTCTTATATTCTAAAAATTTTCTAGAATCAAAAAACAAAAATAAGATAGTTGTGCCTTAATACACAACCTCGTAGTTAAGTTTACAGGTCAGACTGTCACCAAACCTATAAGAAGAACAAATGAGTCTTATTAAGTTTTGATAATTTTCTTTGCGCTAAAAAAAATAGGCAGGCAAAGCTCACATCTTCTTTTTATAAGTTGATTTTGGTTAAGAGACGCTTAACACTGGTACGATCTAAGGGTGGGTTTTGCTCTTCTACCCACCCTAAAAGTATTCCGTATAACTGCTATGTTGCCAGACCATGCTGACCATTCTGCTTTTGCTAGTGAAATCTCTAAGGATTTTCTAAATTCTAGCGATCTAGATATTGAGACTGACAAGCCGCAAGAAGCTTGTGGTATTTTTGGAGTATTAGCAGCATCGGGGGATGTGGCTAAGCTCGTATATTTTGGACTATATGCATTGCAACATCGTGGTCAGGAGTCAGCAGGGATAACTGTTTATGACGATCGCGGTAATACGCATACTCATAAAGCCATGGGGCTAGTATCTCAAGTTTTTAATGAAACAATTTTGGCGGAGCTAAAGGGATCTTTAGCGATCGGGCATAATCGCTATTCGACAACAGGTTCGAGCAAGGTTTGCAATGCTCAGCCGATTGTGGTGAATACGCGCTTAGGAGATTTTTCGCTGGCGCACAACGGCAATTTAGTAAATGCGACTGAGTTACGCGGCGAACTGTCGGCTCAGGGTCATGCCCTCGAATCCACAACTGACTCAGAAGGAATTGCTTTTGCGGTTGGTGAAGCAGTCGCAGAAGGCAAAGATTGGCAAGAGGCGATCGTGACGGCTCTACATCGATGTCACGGTGCTTTTAGTTTAGTAATGGCGATGCCTAATGCGATCGCAGGGGCGCGAGATGCTTATGGTGTACGTCCATTAGTGATTGGCAAAACCCCAGATGGTTCCTATGTTTTGTCCTCAGAGACTTGCGGTTTAGATATTATCGGCGCAGAATATGTGCGCGAAGTGGCTGCGGGTGAACTTGTAATTATCACGTTGGGAAATGGGATTCAATCTTTGCAGTGGGAGGAGTCGAAGCCGAAACTTTGTGTGTTCGAGATGATCTATTTTTCGCGACCTGATAGTGTCATGAATAATGAAAGTCTTTATACTTACAGAATACGGATCGGTCGCGAACTGGCTAAAGAAAGTTTTATTGATGCTGATATTGTGATTGGCATACCTGACTCAGGCATCCCTGCGGCGATCGGCTTTTCTCGTGAGTCAGGAATTCCCTATGCTGAAGGGTTGATTAAAAATCGCTATGTGGGACGTACTTTTATTCAGCCAACTCAAGCAATGCGCGAGTCTGGTATCAAGATGAAGCTAAATCCGCTCAAGGATGTTTTGCAGGGTAAACGGGTAATTGTGATCGATGATTCGATCGTAAGGGGAACTACGAGCCGTAAAATAGTAAGAGCATTGCGTGAGGCGGGTGCAACTGAGGTACATATGCGTATTTCTTCACCACCTGTCACCCATCCCTGCTTTTATGGTATTGATACGGACTCGCAAGATAATTTGATTGCTTCGCACAATTCTGTTGAGGCGATCGCGAAGCAGATTGAGGTGGATTCACTTGCCTATCTCAGTCACGATGCAATGTTAATAGCGACACAAATTGATACCGCAAATTTCTGCACAGCTTGTTTTACAGGAAAATATCCGATTGAAGTTCCTGACAAACTCAAGCGTTCCAAACTCATGCTAGAAAATATGGCCCTATGACGAAGATCCTTTTTCATCTCGCATTTCCAGTCAAAGATATTCCGAGTACTAAAGCTTTTTATATTGATGGTTTGGGTTGTCTAGCAGGGCGATCGTCAAGTGAATCGATGATCATGAGTTTGTATGGTCATCAGTTGGTAGCTCATGTTGTTGAAGATTCCCTCGATTCGCAACGTGGCATCTATCCACGCCATTTCGGATTAGTTTTTTATTCCGAAAATAACTGGATGGCTTTACTAGAGAAAGTTCATGATAAGCGTCTCAATTTTTATCAAAAGCCAAAAGTTCGCTTTGTCGATACACCTTTAGAACATCGCACTTTTTTCTTGGCTGATAATTCAGGCAACATTTTGGAGTTCAAGCATTACAAGTTTGAAAATGCAATTTTTGGTGAAACTGATTTTCATAAAGTTGGTGATACAGACTTTGCTCAACAGGTTCCTGTGGTTGCACAACATTCTCTTTAAAACAAAAAGAGATGGCGATCGCCATCTCTTTTTGTTTTTGATTAATTCCTACTTTTAATTTCTTACGAAGCATCTGGAATTGTTTTTTCTTTTGGCGTTGGCGAGCCGAGCCGCCTTTACCTTTATCGTTA
>JBBRQX010000087.1:0-8705 GCA_038225745.1 Pseudanabaenales cyanobacterium
ATCGCCACAAGAAGCACATATATTTTTGATCGCCGTATTTTTATCGCAATCGTTACATCTAAAATAATAATTGCGAACATACTGAATTGATAAATTTGAGCTTCGGCAATAGGGACAAGTACTTTTTGAAGTTGGATTTACAACTTTGGCGATTGGCTTATTAGTATTGTTTGATTTCTGAAGATTACTTGAAGTAATCGGAATAATCTTTTTCTGTAATGGTTTTGCGATCGCATTAGAAGCTGGCAGAATTTCAATAACTGGACTGGGATAATTTGAATTATTTATGAGATTGCTATCTTGATTGATTGAAGATGCTTTAACTTTCGCAGATTTGTGATGCGTTAACAAAAACTGACTAATTTTGGGTATCTCATCCTTCGCAAGCTCATAGGGAGGATCTAGGCTGAGTAGGCTATTTGCTTTACGGTATTTCATTGCGATCGTCTTAACCTTGTCAGAAATTTGATCGGCTTTACAGACAATATCGAGCTTGTTGTTTTTGGGGCGATTGATAATTCCCGAATCAGAAATCGCTACTAATATATCAATTGGCATTTTCGTAAAATGCGTCTGCATAAAAAGTATCTTACCCAGTAAAGTCTCAACATGCTTTTCTAAATAATCTTTGAGAAATTTCCCCTGTCTCTGCGCTTGCAAAATCGGTGAAGGCATTCCTTGCCAAGCATTATTAAACCAACGTTTCCATTCGCCAAGTTCGTTCACCTCGACACGAGTGGTCACGCTTTTACTCTCGATGATTACCATGCCATAACGATGCAATACCAAATGATCGATCTGGCAAGTATCCCCCGCTTTTTCAAAGCGCAAATTATTAAAAACTAGAAATTGTGAATCGTCTTTAAATTCGCGTCTGAGATAAAAAGCCATCTGAGATTCCGCAACGTATCCCGCTTGCTCAAATTTATCGTTTGTTTCTACACGCTCAAATTCTTTGACAATCATTATGTTTACCGACCCCTAAATAATCTTTCTAATTTGTAAAAACAACAGAGCGTGCCTCATTCCTGATTGTTGTATAGTTTTGGAAACCATCGTTCCACAACATCGGTAGGAAACCCCAATCTTACTGGTTTTTTGGGACTATCTGACATCAGAAGCTTAGCATCTAAAAGACTCCGCAACACCGTTCGGGCTTGTCGATCTTGATAGCCTGTCAGATAAGCAGCCTTGCCTCGTTCAAACTCTCCAGCCAGTAGTGCCTCCTGTAATAGCGCAAAAGACCCTTTCTTTAAACGTCCTGCTCTCACTTCCTCTTCAACATACAGATCCATGCGATTAAGTAGCTCTGATGGCTCGATCAGTGAATCCATAAAGTTCACTTGATCAATACAAACTTCTAAAAAGAATTCACAAAAATCCTGTAAACCTCTCGCCGTGAGATTACCCCTACCATCCCAATCATTACCGCGTGGTTGATCCGCAGCCATTAGCAAAGACTTATATTTGCCCACTTGCCTCGCCAGTCCACGAGAAACTGACCATAGACTATTCCCAATCCCTATCTGCTTTAAATAAGCGTGAGAGAGAAGACGAGTCACACGTCCATTGCCATCTAAAAAAGGATGAATCCACAGCAAGCGATGGTGTGAGGCAGCCACAGCAATTACTTGTTGGACTTTGGAAAGGCGATCGCATCGATAAACCTCGGCAAAGCGATCAAGAAAGCGCGGAACCGACTCAGCATTTGGCGGAATATGCCTGCCTACGATCACACCTTGATTTCTTAATTCCCCTGCAATCACCTCACGGCGATCGCCTGTATCAGGATTTTCAACCCACAGCAGTTCGTCTGGTAACTTGCTACAAAACTCACGATGAATCCCCCTAATATAATCTGCGGAAACAACATCAACGTCCAAGCCTTCTAAGTCAATCCGTTTTTGTACCTCAATATGCGCTTTTGCCTCTAGTTGAAGCGATCGCTTTTGTGGGTTTTGAGAGTAGTCACCTACCAAAGCGCGATCGATATCACGTAAATGTGTGTTGTGTCCCTCGATCAGATTGCTGTAATAGCAGTTCATCGAACGAACAAGCTCCCCGATCGCTAGAGCAACGCTAGGTTTTAACTTGCTGCCTAAAGCGCTTGACTTAGCTGCTAGCTCCATTGCCAAGTCGTCCAATCTGCGATTACCCTGTGCTGGCATAAGTGGCTCAATTAGTAAAATCGGCTCATACTCCACGTAATTTACCTCTAACTATTTTTCGATTTTTTGCCGATCTTCAAATTGCCTATAATCAAGTTATACATTGAATCTCAGCTTGCACAGTTACTATTTTTTGCCGATCTTTTTGCCGATCTTTTTTTATATTGTAAGCAATAAAAAAGAGAGGGTGCACGATCGCGCACCCTCCCTTTTTTGTAATCTATTCAGCCAATGCTGCTGCGGCAACACGAGCGGCGGCGGCTTCATCTGGATGAATGCCCAAACGAGTCAAGTTAAAGCGTCCGCGATTGTCAACTTCACGGATTTTAATCAAGACTTCATCGCCAACGGCAACTTCATCTTCGACCTTGCCCACACGACCTTCAGCCAATTGCGAAATATGTACCATTCCTTCCTTACCGGGGAGGAACTCGACAAATGCGCCAATCGGAATAATGCGAGTGACATGACCAAGATAAACATCACCCGAACCAACGCGGCGGGTCATGTTTTCGATGATGCGTCTAGCTTTGAGCGCACCTTCACCACTCATTGATGAAATCATCACTGTGCCATCATCTTCGATGTCGATCTTGGCTCCAGTTTCCTCAGTGATGCCCTTGATGTTTTTACCACCAGGTCCAATGATCATGCCGATTTGCTCAGGATCGATGCGAATCGTCAGCAAACGTGGCGCATAAGGCGAAAGCTCAGGTCTTGGTGCAGCCAACAACTTCAACATTTCGCCCATGATGTGAGCGCGTCCAGTTTTCGCTTGCATGACCGCCGATCGCACTGTTTCCATGGAGATGCTGGTGATCTTCATGTCCATTTGCAGCGCGGTGATACCTTTGTCAGTACCTGCAACTTTGAAGTCCATGTCACCAAGGAAATCTTCAATGCCTTGAATGTCAGTGAGAATGCGAACTTCATCGCCTTCCTTGATCAAGCCCATCGCTACGCCGCTTACGGGTTTTGAGATCGGTACGCCTGCATCCATCAACGCTAGTGTTGATCCGCAAACAGAAC
Source organism: Pseudanabaenales cyanobacterium (assembly GCA_038225745.1). Taxonomy (GTDB): domain Bacteria; phylum Cyanobacteriota; class Cyanobacteriia; order Pseudanabaenales; family Pseudanabaenaceae; genus Pseudanabaena. Next base: position 3,198 of record JBBRQX010000087.1, read on the forward strand.
CCATCGAAGTTGAGCCATTGGAAGATAAAACTTCCGATACTAGGCGCAGGACATAGGGGAATTCTGCCTTAGATGGGAGTACAGGCAAAAGCGCACGTTCTGCCAATGCACCGTGACCAATTTCGCGACGACCAGCCGATCGCATTGGTCTTGCTTCACCAACTGAGTAGGGCGGGAAGTTGTAGTGGTGCATATAACGCTTTTTCGCGTCAGGATGCAGATCGTCCATTTCCTGTGCATCACCAGGTGTGCCAAGAGTGGCGATCGTCAATACTTGGGTCAAACCGCGATTAAATAAACCACTACCATGCACGCGAGGAATGACTCCCACTTCTGTCCAGATAGGGCGAACTTCATCGAGTTTGCGTCCATCAATCCGCACGCTCTGCTCGATTACTTGCAAGCGCATCAGCTTTTTGGTGAGTTCCTTGTAAGTGGCGCTAATTACTTTTTTATCAGCAACCAGTTTCACAGGATCTGTGTCAGGTAATGCGGCGATCGCTGCTAAAAGTTCAGCCTTGATCGCATCAAGAGCCGCATCGCGAACAGCCCGATCTTTCTCGCAACTAGCAACTACTTGAGCAACCTTATCTTTGACTGTATCAGCAATAAAGTTTTCCAAGGTAGCATCGACTTCGGGATTGACGATTTCTGGCAACGCAATCCCTAACTCTTGTAGCAAATCAATTTGAGCTTTGATCAGTTCAAGAACTGCTTCATAACCAAAATCGATCGCTTCAATCATGTCAGCTTCAGGTAACTGGTTAGCGCCAGCTTCGACCATGATGATCCCTTCCGCAGTACCAGCCACTACGAGATCGAGATCACCTGCTTCAACTTCGGCATAAGTTGGGTTGATGATAAATTCATCACCAACTAAACCAACGCGCACACCTGCCATTGGGCCCATGAATGGTAAACCTGCAATTAGTGCGGCAATTGACGCGCCAGTTACAGCCAAAACATCGGGTGGTGCTTTCTCATCGATCGCCATAGTGGTGGCGACGATCTGCACATCATCACGCAACCAACTTGGAAACAGGGGACGCATGGGGCGATCGATTAGGCGACAAGTAAGGGTTGCCTTTTCAGGAGGTCTACCTTCACGACGCAAGAACCCACCAGGAATACGTCCTGCGGCATATAGGCGCTCTTCGTAATCAACTAGGAGGGGTACAAAATCTACACCATCACGAGCAGGACCTCTGGTCGCTGTCACTAATATTGCAGTTTCACCACACTGGACTAATACTGAGCCGCCAGCTTGAGGTGCAAACGTGCCAATTCTTAATTTAATTTCCCTGCCATAAAAAGGGATAATTTTTGTTACGGCATCCATCTATGATCTACTTCCCTTTTGACTTTTTTCTCGTTATATATATGGCAATGTTAGCATTGATGTTGTAAGGTCTGCTATTTGGTAATATCGATCCATTCAAAAAACGAAGGAATTATGTTTAAAACTATTTTATTTCCTTTAAACAGAAGTCAGGAAACCCGCCAAGCTGTGGACGTAGCGATCAGTCTGGTGCAAAAGTATCAGGCGACGCTGTATGTACTATCGGTTACGGAGCCTGATGGCGATCGCCAATCATCTGAAGCTTTGATCGAAGAAATGCAGGCTCACTTTGCTGAGGTTAGTATTTCTATTAAAACCAAAATTGCTGAGGGCAAGGCTGCCTTTGTAATTTGTGATTATGCTGATGAAATCAATGCCGACTTAATTGTGATGGGTTCGCGGGGGATGAGCCTCGCCGAAGAGCATCCTGATGACAGTGTGAGCCAAAAAGTGATTAATCTTTCACCCTGTGCGGTGCTAGTCGTACCTTAGAATCGCTATAAATCGCTAAGCTCACTATAAAAAGCGATCAGCTAGAATATATTACAAAACTACATATTCGCAGGAATCTCATGGATACCATCGACTTAGAAAAGCTCTTCCAAAGAGGCTACTACGTTACCTTAGGTGCAACATCATCATTACTTGAGGTAATCCAAGAACCCGCCAAACGCGAAGAAAATTTTAGAAGGTTGGGGCGTAGCTTTGACGAAATCACCCAAGAGCTAGCCGAAAAAGGCGTAACAACTGAGGCTGAAGCACGGAGCTACGTTGACAAGTTTGTCGCGCAACAAGTAAGTGGTAAGACTTCTACTGAGAGTGAAGTGACAAGTTTAACGACTGTCACCACTACTGCAAGAACTGTTGATGATAGTGCGCCTGATAATTTATCCGATAAATTTGAGAAGCCAAATAATACAGTGAAGGCAAGTATGCGTGATGAGATTCAAGAACTCACACAGCAGCTAGCCAGTTTACGATCTGAGTTACAAAATTTACGTTCAAACTAAAAAAGAAAGAGACGCAAAGCATCTCTTTCTTTTTTAGTTTGCTGAAAACTTACCGCGCAAGAAATAGTAGTGCGTCGCTTCGCGACGCACTACTATTTCTTGCGCAGTAAGGAGGTAAAATATTTGGCAATTGGACAGTTAATTTTTTATGGCAATCAAACGGCGGCAGTTATTAATTTTAGGTGGAGTGGCTCTTGGTGGCAGTCTCGGTGGGGCAGCTTTTTCGAGGATGTTAAAGCAACAACCTGAAGTGATCGCCCCCATAGATCCGCAAGTATCAACGATCGCCAGTAGCAAACCTCTATCGACGATCAAGCGATCGCCTAATCCTGCGCCCAAAGGATTATTTGCGCCAACTCGCGGCGATGTGCGAATAGTGTTAATCAGCGATCTTAATAGTGCCTATGGCTCCACTGATTACATCGCTCAAGTCAAACAGGCGATCGCCTTTGTGCCAGATTGGGAACCAGACTTGGTGCTATGTAGCGGTGATATGGTGGCCGGACAAGATAATAGTCTCAAATCTTCCGAAATAGAAGCAATGTGGCAAGGCTTTGATAAACATATTGCTGCACCGATTCGCAAAGCTAAGCTTCCATTTGGGTTTACGATTGGGAACCATGATGCATCAGGTTCATCATCGGGTGGGAAGTATTCCTTTGAACGCGATCGCAAGGCAGTAATCAAATATTGGAATGATCCCAAACATGATGCGAAATTGAACTTTGTTGATCGCGGCGGGTTCCCTTTCTATTACACATTTGAGCAAAATGATATTTTCTTCTTGGCGTGGGATGCTTCTACATCCGAGATTCCATTAGAGCAATTAAAATGGGTAGAAAAGAGTCTCGCGAGTGATGCTGCTCAGAAAGCAAAATTACGCATCGCGATCGGGCATTTGCCACTTTATGCAGTTGCGAAGGGACGCGAAACGGCTGGCAACTATTTAGAAGATGCTGATCGCCTCAGAGCTTTATTAGAAAAATATAATGTGCATACATACATTAGCGGACATCATCACGCCTACTATCCCGCCCATAAAGGCAAATTAGAAATGCTCCATGCGGGTGTTTTGGGCGATGGTCCTCGCCGCTTACTCAGTGGCGATCTTGCACCCAGTCGCACGGTGTCGGTAATTGATATTAAGTCGGCAACTTCAGAAACAATCTACACAACCTACGATATGGATACGCTTAAGGTTGTCGATCAAAATACTTTGCCCCGCTCTATTGATACACCCAATGGTCGGATTACTCGCCGCGATATTAAAATCTAGAATTTTACTTCCTTCCCAGTGAGAGATTAGCGTTGCGGCGCGGAGCGCCGCAACGCTAATCTTTGGGTTTTATGGGAACCAAGCTTTTTGCTGTTGCCAAAAGTGAAACCAAGCTAAACCCAGTTTAATTCAGGTGATATTTTGAAAACAGCAGAAACACCAAATATCATAAAAAAGTTCATAAGAACTTATAAGGATTTAATCACATGCGTTACTTAAATACATTTATTCTCAGCATTGCCTTTTGTATCCCCTCAGTCGCCGCGATCGCACCGTCAGCTAAAGCCCAAGAAACTTCTGCCAAGTATTCTGAAATCAAAAACGAGCGCGTCCTCACCGTTTCAGGTCGTGGTGAGCGATCGGTCAAAACTACTAAAGCTCGTATTCAGCTTGGGGTGAATGTGGAAGGTAAGACAGCGATCGCCGTTCAAACTGAAGTGGCGAGGCAAGCCAACAGTATCGTCTCGCGCTTACAGCAACTAAATGTAGAGAAGTTACAGACTACTAGCATTCAGCTTAGTCCCAAATATGTTTATGAAAATAATCGTCAACGCCAAGAAGGTTTTACGGGACAAACTACTGTCAGTTTTGTCGTAGCGATCAAGAAAGCTGGTGAAACTCTCGATGCGGCGGTTGCGTCAGGGGCTAATCAAATCGAACAGATTAGTTTTATCGCCACTGATACTGAGTTAAATGCGGCTAAGCAACTCGCGCTCCAAGATGCAATCAAAGATGCTCAAACCCTATCAAATACTGTTTTGAGTGCATTAGGATTTACGACTAAAACCATTAAGGCTATCAATATTAGTGATTCTGCGATCGCCTATCCAGTTCCACAGCGACGGATGGAGGTATTCGCTAAAGCTGCTGATAGCTCTGTGCCAATTTTAGGCGGTGAGCAGAAAGTCGAGGCTTCAGTAACTTTGCAAATTACTTATTAGGGACGTGCAACTTAATAACTTTGCGGGGATACACCCACAGCCTGATCGCAACTTCACATCAAGGAAATTGCGATCGCCCACAGCAAACTTGAAAAGATGATTGTTGAGGCAATGATCGTCTTGAGATAAATTTTCTAGTACACTGAAAGTGATAAATTTCAATCCTTGAGTTTGTGCCAGCAAGAGATATCTACCATAACACTGTCAAAACGGCTCTAGAAAAAGATGGTTGGACGATTACGCACGATCCTTTCCCATTACAAATTGGCAAAAAGCGGTTATCTGCGGATTTGGGTGCAGAACGTCTGATCAGTGCCGAAAAAGGGCTTCAAAAAATTGTTGTTGAGGTGAAAAGTTTTGTTGGTCAGTCTGATGTCAAAGATTTAGAACAGGCTTTAGGGCAATATGTTCTATATCACCAGATTCTCAACGAGACAGGAATCGAGCGAGATCTCTATCTGGCAGTTTCTCGCTTAACTTTTAATAGTGTATTTACGATACAATTAGGGCAGATTTTACTTACAAATCAGATTATCAAATTAGTTGTTTTTGATGATGAAAGTGAGGCAATTGTGCAATGGATACCCAATTAAAATATCGAGGAGTCATTAGGAACGTACTGCAAAGTCACGCTGATTATCGTGCTTCTCTTCCTGATGCCTATACTTCTCAAGTTCTATTTGACGATGAACGAGGGCAATATTTAGTTTTAGACATTGGCTGGAATGGGGATCAGTATCTTCATGCTGCACCTATTCACCTTAGTTTAATTGGTGATAAAATTTGGGTTCAGTATGATGATACTGAAGAGGGGATTGTCAATGATTTGACAGATGCTGGTGTCTCTAAAAATGATATTGTTCTTGGATTTCGCCATCCTAAAGTTCGACAATACACAGGGTTTGCTGTTGCTTAATTAGTAAGCGATCGCCTTTCCCACAT
>JBBRQX010000088.1:0-8699 GCA_038225745.1 Pseudanabaenales cyanobacterium
AACTAGCCGCAAGTTTCATCGAAACTAGTCCCGACCGTACAGTACGAATCATCGCCCATCGCCCCAATCGAGGCGACCATCAAGAATATGCCCAAAAGGAAAGAGATACCCGCCAAGAACATCATCTGCCTGTAGATGATCCCTTGATTTTCTTAGAAATTCAGATTTCCGATCCCTCAGAATTTGCAGGAAAGATCGATATTCAAGGACATCAGGTAGGAAACTATCGAATCTTAAGATCGAGAGGCGCAGCAGTTCCGAATACGATCGCCGCCATTTTGTTAGAGATTCGCAACCGTACTCACAAATTACCCCACGCTTACTTTGGCTGGGCAGAGGGAAATCCGATTCAATACTTGATGCGGTTTATTCTATTTGGTGAAGGCGACATTGCGATCGTTACTCGCGAAGTATTACGCACTGTCGAAAAAGATCCCAAAAATCGTCCTGGTATTCATGTGGGTGGTTAGGAAGCTTGTAGAAAAACTTGAACTGGCAAGGGGCTTAAGCCCCTTGCTAGACACTTTTGACTAAGACTATTGAAAATTAGCCATTGTGAGCAACTTATTTTTACAAGCTGCTTATCAGGAGCGAAAATAATTTTGCGATACAATTAGTTTTTGATTGAATGCTGTCTGAATCTAAAATAAATCTAGGATTGTAACCCCTGAATAACTTCACTTTTAAATTAGAATGTCAATGCGGCAACACTGATGCCAGAGTTGGGCAGTTTCATACACCCCATGGAGTTGTGCATACGCCAAGGTTTATGCCCGTTGGCACATTGGCAAACGTAAAAACCGTCACTCCTGCCCAACTCAAAGACTGCAAAGCCGAAATGGTCTTAGCAAATACCTATCACCTCCATCTCCAACCTGGTGAAGATATTGTCGCCGAAGCAGGTGGATTGCATAAATTTATGAATTGGGATGGACCAATCCTGACCGATTCAGGCGGATTTCAAGTTTTCAGTCTCAGTGACATTAGTTCCATTAGTGAAGAGGGCGTGCAGTTCCGATCGCCTCGCGATGGCAAGATGATTAATCTCACCCCAGAAAAATCGATTCAAATTCAGAATCAACTGGGTGCAGATGTGATCATGGCTTTTGATGAATGCGCTCCCTACCCAGCCACCTATGAGGCAGTTAAACTGGCAGGACAGCGCACTACACGCTGGCTAGAACGCTGCATCAAAGCCCACGATCGCCAAGATGTTCAAGCTCTATTCGGCATCGTCCAAGGCGGAGTCTATCTAGATTTGCGCCAACAATCAGCACGAGAGCTAATCGAATTTGATTTACCTGGATATGCGATCGGCGGCGTGAGTGTCGGCGAACCGCCAGAATTAATCGAAAAAATTGTCAAAGCAATCACTCCATTACTCCCAACCGACAAACCGCGTTACCTCATGGGTGTCGGCACATACAAAGAAATGGCGCAAGCTGTCGCCGCAGGGATTGACCTCTTTGATTGCGTGATTCCCACTCGATTTGCGCGGCATAGTGTCGCCTTAGTCAAAGGCGAGCGCTGGAATCTTAAAAATCAAAAATTTAAGCGCGATTTCACTCCTATAGATAGCGACTGTACCTGCTATGCTTGTCAGAACTTCTCTCGTGCTTATGTCAGTCATTTAGTGCGATCGCAAGAAATTCTCGGTTATACATTGCTATCAATCCATAATATTACTGAGCTTATTCGATTCACGCAGCAAATGCGCCAAGCCATTATCGAAAATCGCTTTGTCGAAAAATTTGGTCATTACCTAACGGGATCTTCAACTTCATCTTTTACAGAAGAGATTCACCAATGATGCGTTTATCCCTATATTTCTTTCTTTGGATGCTGTCAATGGCGATCGCGGTTTTCGCGGGTCAAAACACCTATCTAGTTAACTTAAAATTTTTCTCCTTTGAGTCAGTCAAATTACCCCTAGGGGTAGTCTTAGTCTTCTCGGCTGGCTTAGGAGCGATATTTGTTAATTTCTGGCAAAGCTCAATAAGTTTTGATACGCCAACTATGCCGAAGTTTTCTGGTTTTGCCGATCAAAATCCTCCTTCAAAAAATCAATTTACGACCAAAACATCAGATGTAAAAAAAGATATTCCTAGAAAAATCAAAAAACCGAAAGACGATTTTGGTGAAGACTGGGATGAAGACTGGGGATAGATTATATTTAAAAATATATTTGCTGATTTTCAATTTTGTTAGCTTTTAAATCATACTCCCTTCCCAGTGAAAGATTAGACGTTGCGGCGCGGAGCGCCGCAACGCTAATTCTTGGATTTTAATGTCTATTTTTATACTGGGAAGGGAGTAGTACGATCTGGAGTTCTCCTCCATTTATCCTCTGATCAAGAATATTACTCTGGTTCCTTCTGCTCAACTCTAATCCTAATAACTTCAGCAGTAACCCAACTACTTTTGTTGGTAACTTGCAAGCAGTGTTTAGCTTCTAATCAGGAGTCTTAAACCTATAAAAACAGAAGAATACGCATTGCGTATCCTTCTGTTTTTACAGCTAAGTAAGTATGTATAATAAGACCCTTAAAGCCCAACAAGATTTAGCGCCCGCTAAGCGGGCGCTAAATCTTTATTGGGCTTCACTATACCTACTTATACAAAACTAATCAAGTATTTAGTAATACATTTGTTGCGCGTAATGTTTGCTAAGTTCTGTTTTCAGCGCAGATTTCTTGTATTAGTTTTTTTGCGGTATATTCAATTCTTTGAAGGTGTGAAGGCATGAGTCCAATTTATATTCCACGTCGTAAGTTCATTAGAGGCGCGATCGCTACAGCCGCCTTTGGCGCAACTTCTCAACTTTGGGTGGGCTGCACAGAGCAAGCCCCAACCAATACAGCTACAACAGGCTCAACAGGTAATACGAGCGCACCTGCGGCAGCACTATTAACTCTTGGCTTTATTTATGTTGGGCCAAAAGATGACTATGGCTACAGCCAAGCTCACTTTGAGGGTGAAACGGCGATCGCTAAGCTGCCCAATGTCAAGACTTTTAGCGAAGCTAGTGTTGCTGAAACTGCCACAGTGCAAGAAACCATGCTAGCCATGATTAACCAAAACAATGTTTCGGTACTATTTCCAACTTCCTTCGGTTACTACGATCCACATATTCTGAAAGTGGCGGCAGCTAATCCAAAAGTGCAGTTCTTCCATTGTGGTGGGCAGTATGTAGAAGGCAAGCATCCTAAGAACATTGGCACATACTATGGCTACATTGACGAAGCGCAATATGTTGCAGGCGTAGTTGCAGGGTTGACTACCAAATCTGGCAAGTTAGGATTTGTTGCCGCAAAACCAATTCCACAGGTAATTCGCAATGTGAACAGCTACACTCTCGGCGCTCGTAGTGTTAATCCTAAGGCAACTGTTCAAGTTATCTTTACTGGTGACTGGTCAGTTCCTGTTAAAGAAGCTGAGGCTGCAAACAGCATGGTCGATCAGGGCGTAGATGTTTTGACTTGTCATGTTGACAGTCCTAAAGTTGTGATGGAAACTGCCGAAAAACGGAAGGTGTTTTGTACTGGCTACCACGCAAACCAATCCAAGCTAGCTCCTACTGGCTATCTTACAGGTGCTGAGTGGGATTGGACGAGCGTATATACGAAGTATGTTGAACTATTTAAGGCAGGTAAATCTGTTGCTGATGGTGGTATTCCGCATCTATTACGCGGCGGTCTCAAGGAAGGATTCTGTAAAGTCTCGCCTTACGGTAGTGCGGTTAGTGCCGAGACTAAGAAGGAAGCTGACAAGGTAATGGCTAAGTTCATGGCTGGCACTATGGTGATCTATGCTGGTGAAATGAAGGACAATACTGGCAAGGTCATAATCGCTAAAGGTAAAGAATACAAACAAACCGACCTCGATCTAGAGAAGATGGATTGGTTTGTTGAAGGCGTTATTGGTAGTGTGAAGAGCTAGTAATTGCCGCGCTTTGCGCTGCAATTAAGGATAGATTTTTTATAAAAGCCACGCTTCTCGCAGCTTTTATAAAAAATCTGTCGGTTCGCGTTTTCGCAAATTACTGCAAATTGGTGGTTTATTACTATGAACTTACGCGATCGCTGGCGTTCTACATCTGAGACAATTCTCATTCCGATTGGCGCATTGGTAGCTTCATTAATTATTTTCGGTATTTTCTGTGCCTTGCAAGGGAAGAACCCGATCGCGATTTATGGAACAATCTATCAATCTGCTTTTGGAAATAGCTTCTCTTGGCAAGGGACTTTAATTCGGGCGGCTCCTCTGATGCTAACTTCTCTCTGTACGGCAATACCTGCGATGTTGGGATTGACGATAATTGGCAATGAAGGAGCATTGATCGTTGGTGGTTTGGGCGCGATCGCGATTGGGTTGCCCCTTGCATCATCTATGCCCTCAGTGGTGGTGCAAATAGCGATGGCAATGGCTGGGATTATCGCTGGGGGTCTATGGATTATGTTTGTCGGCGCGATTAAGTATTATCGCGGTGTTAATGAAACTATTAGTAGTTTGCTGATGAACTACATTGCGATCGCCTTACTAAACACTTTAGTTGAAGGCCCGATGAAAGATCCGTCTAGCTTAAACAAGCCCTCAACTTTTCCATTGATTGCCGAAAATATGCTGCAAAGCATTCCTAATTCGCGGGTGCATTACGGTTTGATTTATGGCTTAGTAGCTTGCGCGATCGCCTATTTCCTAATTCATCGCACCACTTTTGGCTTTGCAGTCCGTACCGTTGGCGGCAACATTCGGGCAGCCAAAATTGCTGGTTTAGCGGTAGGAAAACTTACCTTGATTGTGAGCTTCTTAGGTGGTTCTTGTGCGGGTTTAGCGGGCATGGTCGAGATCGCTGCCGTTCACGGAAGTGCCAATGCTTCGCTCAATGCTAATTATGGATACAGTGGTATTCTGGTTGCTTTTATCGCCAGACAAAACCCTCTAGTTGCAGTCATCGTCGCCGTGTTAATGGGTGGCATCCTTGCTAGTGGTAGCGCACTTCAGCGATCGTTTAACTTACCCGATGCTACGGTTCTACTTTTTCAAGGCATCGTATTTTTAGCAATTCTCTTTAGTGAATCTCTATATGGTCGTTTAGACTTCTTTAAAGATCGAGAGCCTGAAATTAAGATTGATAATTCGGCGACAGTGGTTTAGAAGGCTGTAGCGCACGCTGCGCTTGCGCTACAGCCTTCTAAAATTTGGTTTTAATTATCATAAAATTAGCAATTCACAATCCTAAATTACAAAAAAATGACAGATGATACACTTGGTTGGATGAGCGTTCCTGTAGCAATCATCGGTGGCACACTGCGAGGAAGCGCTCCATTTCTATTTGTTAGCTTAGGAGAATGTCTCATTGAAAAAGCTGGCAAAATCAATCTTGGGCTTGAAGGTACTTTACTTACAGGTGCAATGACTGCTTATGCTGTCTCATACTTAACTAAATCTCCTTGGTTAGGTGTTCTTGCCGCAGGTATGTCAGGTGTGGCTCTAGGAGCAATCCATGCTTGGTTATCGCAACGCCCAAAGGTGAGCGATGTTGCCGTTGGTATTGCCATGATTATTTTTGGAAGCGGTATTGCCTTTTTCTTCGGTAAGGCTTTTATTCAACCCAAAGCAGAGCAATTACCACTATTAGATTTTGGATTTTGGAGTAGCTATCCACAGGTGCAAGCTGCTCTTAAAGTGAGTCCTTTGTTAATAATCGGTATTGTCATCGCCCCTTTGATGCAATGGTTCTTTAATTCGACTCGTTGGGGATTGTATGTTCGAGCAGTGGGCGATAGTCCAAGTGCTGCTAGAGCCATGGGTATTTCGGTTGTTGGCGTGCGTACTTGCGCGATCCTCGCAGGTAGTTTTCTAGCTGGGATTGGCGGAGCTAGCTTGTCACTCTACTTTCCTGGTTTATGGTCAGAAAACATATCTAGTGGTCAGGGCTTAATGGCGGTCGCGCTGGTTATTTTTGCGCGATGGCAACCCGTTCAATGTCTGTGGGCTGCTTTGTTATTTGGAGGCGCACAGGCGATTGGACCTGCTTTGCAAGCGGTCGGTATCCGTTCTTATAGTTACCTATTTAATGCTGCGCCCTACATCATGACTTTGATTATTATCATCGCAACTTGCTCGCCGCGTAAGACCTTAAGCGGTTCGCCAGGAGCATTAGGCACGAATGAGTAATAAGAGTTTAAAAGCCTTGCAAAGCAAGGCTTTTAAACTCTTATATCGTTTTTGGCTGTCTGTATTACGATATAATCTCGACTCTTATATGTAGATGCTTTGTGGATTATGGGAAGTCAAAGACCGATCGCTGTGGATTTATTTGCGGGCGCGGGTGGGATGACGCTTGGCTTTGAGCAAGCAGGTTTTGATGTACTTGCATCGGTGGAGATCGATCCGATCCACTGTGCGATCCATGAATATAATTTCCCGATGTGGAATGCGATCTGTGCCAGTGTCACGAATATTTCAGGTCATGACATTCGGGCAAAATCAAAAATAGGCGATCGCGAAGTCGATGTAGTTTTTGGGGGGCCACCATGCCAAGGGTTTTCATTAATGGGCAAACGCGCTTTTGACGATCCGCGCAATCAGTTGGTATCGCACTTTATGCGATTGGTGACAGAACTGAATGCTAAGTATTTTGTGATGGAAAATGTCAAAGGCTTGACTTTAGGCTCTCATCGTCAGTTTGTTGATGAGGTAATCGAGAGTTTTGAGAAAAATGGTTATAAGATTCTTAAAGATTATCAGGTTCTAAATGCGTCTCATTTTGGTGTGCCACAGCACCGCGAACGACTTTTTTTAATTGGTTGTCGTCAAGATCTCGCTCTTCCCAATTACCCATTGCCGTTCACGAAACCCGCCAAAGCAAAGCGTATTCCTAAAAATCTTGTCGATTTACCAAATAGCCCGACTGTCGGTGATGCGATCGCGGATTTGCCTGATATTAATAAATATCCTGAGTTAATAAAACAGGATTCGTGTGAGTTTACAGTTAAAGACTTCAGTAAGTATGTAGAAATAATCAATAATTTTATTGAACCGAACTTTGGCTACAAGCGAAAATACAATGAACATATATTAACTTCTAGTCTTATGTCTAAACATAGAGAGAGTTCAAAACAACGTTTTGCTGCAACTGCTCAGGGTGAAGTAGAAAAGATTAGTAGATTTTATAAGCTAGCTTTAGATGGTATTAGTAATACACTTAGAGCAGGGACACCAAGTAATCGTGGTGCTTTTACTGCTCCTCGACCAATACACCCAAATTCACTAAGATGTATAACTGTCAGAGAAGCAGCTAGACTACATAGCTACCCTGATTGGTTTGGCTTTCATAAGACTATTTGGCATGGGTTTAGGCAAGTTGGTAATTCAGTACCACCTCTTTTAGCAAAAGCTGTGGCATCCCAAATATTTAATGCAATGAACCTTTCGCATACTATAGATGAGGAGATATATTCTTTAGGTGATTTGAAGCTACTACATTTCAATATGACTACAGCATCTTTGTATTACAATGTTAGTCCTAACACTATTGAGCCACGATCAAAAAAGCTCTTTTAAAAAATCACTAGTTCAAGATAATTCTTATACAATTATCCCATCCGTCTATTTTCTTTTCCTACAAAACTTGTCACGCAAGAAGATTTTATGAGTGGAACAGTTAACGCATCTCCAACTAAGACATTTTTTGTCGATATGTTGACTCGTGATATTGAGCTAAAAGATGCAATTTTAGATCTTTTAGATAACTGTGTAGATGGCATACAAAGAATTACTAAAGATACAGAATCTTCAGAGACTCCATATCAAGGTTATTGGGCAAAAATAACATTCTCTTCTACAGAATTTAAAATCGAAGATAATTGTGGCGGGATTCCGTTGGAAGTCGCTAAGCAGTATGCATTTAGAATGGGAAGACCTGCTGACAACATAAATGACGATCTAAATCTATATACCATAGGTACTTATGGCATTGGCATGAAGAGAGCAATCTTCAAAATGGGAAGATCGGGAGAAGTGATTTCTCAAACTGAAAATAATACATTTAAAGTTTCAGTTAGCGATGATTGGTTGTCGAGTGACAACGATTGGAGCTTGCCCTTAGAGGAGATCAATCCAACTTTACAATCAAATGGAACTTCGGTAACAGTTCGTAATTTACTGCCTAACATTCAAGATAAATTTTCATCATCTGAATCAACTTTATATGATGATTTAGTAAATGAAATCCAAAGACACTATACTTATATTTTCCATAAGGGATTTAGGGTTGAAGTAAATGGTCAACAAGTTACTCCTGAACCTTGGTTGCTAAAATGGGATGGTCAAGAATTTCTTGATCAAGAGACTATTGCACCTTATCTTTATAAAGCACTTATAGATGATGTAGAAGTTAGAGTGGCAGTAGGATTTTATACTGATAATCCTGACAGTACTGAACTTGATGAGATTGTTGAAGGAAAGGAGAGGAGAAGTGATAATGCTGGATGGACAATTATCTGTAATGATCGAGTAGTTCTTTATTGCGATAAATCTATATTGACTGGATGGGGAGAGGCAGGAGTTCCTAGGTATCACCCACAGTTTATCGCTATTTCAGGTGTTGTAGAATTTCGGAGTCACGATCCTCGCAAACTCCCAATCACAACGACTAAGCGAGGTATTGATGCGTCTTCAATTCTTTATCTTTA
>JBBRQX010000089.1:0-8617 GCA_038225745.1 Pseudanabaenales cyanobacterium
AAATTGTTGAAAGTGCCGCTTTGCTGCACTTTCAAAAATTTCTCTATACTCCTGATATACCGCGTTTAGTATGAAACCCGTTTTTCTGAAGCTGATCGGCATTTAAAATGTATGTCGAAAACCAGAGGATGATTGTGCCGCGCGAAGCGCGGCACAATCATCCTGCAACTTAAATGCACATCAGCTTATAAAGGGTCGTAGGGCGAAGCCCCGCTTCGGTTTTTTCTTTTTGTCCATGTTGAAAACCGAAGTTTTCAACATGGACGAGGTATAGCGCTGATAGCGATCGCTTAATTAGCAAAAAGACTTATATTATCTATAAAAAAAGTCAGATTAAGTTTGTTCTGAAACTTTAAGTTTTGTTTTCAGATTGTAACGACCGATTTCTTGTAAACTTAGTTAAATAAATATGTAAAATAATAAAGTTTTACTGAATTGCAGCTAGCAACATAGTGGAGTGTAAACTGGCTTGGACAACCAAAAGGAAAAAATTCTAGTTGTAGACGACGAAGCAAGTATTCGTCGAATTCTGGAGACCCGTCTGTCGATGATCGGCTACGAAGTCGTCACCGCCGCAGATGGCGAAGAAGCGCTCGAAGTTTTTCACAAAGAAAATCCTGACTTGGTAGTTCTTGATGTGATGATGCCAAAACTCGACGGATACGGGGTATGTCAAGAGCTTCGTAAAGAATCTGATATTCCGATTATTATGCTGACAGCTTTGGGTGATGTCGCCGATCGCATCACAGGGCTTGAATTAGGTGCAGATGATTACGTTGTGAAACCTTTTTCGCCTAAAGAATTAGAAGCGCGAATTAGATCGGTACTGCGACGATTTGATCGCAGTGGCGCATCAGGCATCCCTAGCTCTGGTGTCATTCACATCAATACGATCAAGATCGACACCAATAAGCGCCAAGTCTATAAGTCCGATGAGCGCATTCGCTTGACGGGCATGGAGTTTAGCCTATTGGAATTATTAGTCGGGCGATCGGGTGAAGCTTTTTCGAGAGCCGAAATCTTGCAAGAAGTTTGGGGCTATACGCCAGAGCGCCATGTGGATACCCGCGTTGTCGATGTTCACATTTCTCGATTGAGAGCCAAGCTCGAAGAAGACCCTAGTAACCCTGAGCTAATCTTGACAGCGAGAGGTACAGGTTATCTATTCCAGCGCATCATCGATGGTTCAGAATCGAAATAACTATAGAAAAAAGACCTCCATCGGAGGTCTTTTTTTAGGCGATCGCGATCATGGTTTTAAAATATGTTGCTAAACTTTATACATATCGCCATTTTCTAACTTTGCCTTTTAGCCCATGCCATTTTCTTCTGTAATTCGTTCATTAATCAAGTCGCCTCTCACTGATGAACTAGAGACTAAATTGGCGCGATCGCATCAACTTGTGCTTTCGGGCTTATCACGAGTGGGCAAAGGTATCGTTAGCTCGACATTGAGCCAAAAACAAGAGCGGCTGATGTTAGTCATTGCCGCTACGATTGAGGAAGCGGGGCGCTGGTCAGTGCAGTTAGAAACAATGGGTTGGCAGACTGTGCATTTTTATCCCACATCCGATGCGCTTCCCTATGAACCCTATGCGCCTGAATCTGAGATTATTTGGGGACAGATGCAGATTTTGGCAGATTTGGTAAATTGGGACGCAAAAGAGGGAGACAAGAAAAAAGTGGCGATCGTGGCAACTGATCGCGCATTGCAGCCACATTTACCAAGTCCTGAAAAATTTAAACAGTATTGTTTATCCTTAGAGGTTGGCTCAGAGATTAGACTGCAAGATATGGCAGAAAATCTAGCGCTGATGGGCTATGAGCATACATCCACAGTCGAGACAGAAGGGCAATGGGGACGACGCGGCGATATTATTGATATTTTCCCAGTTTCCAGCGAAATGCCCGTGCGGATTGACTGGTTTGGCGATGAAATAGAACGTATTCGCGAATTTGAACCTTCTACCCAAAGACCGCTTGATAGTATTCCATCGGTTCTACTAGCGCCGATTAGCTACGGTCATATTCTTGGCAAAATTCCATCAATCGATAGCGATGATGAATTTAGTATTCAAGGGTTTGCCGTGCATCCTGATTCCACAGCTTCTCTATTAGACTATTTGCCTGATCCAGACAATTGCTTAGTGGTAATTGATGAAATCGATCAATGTCAAGCACATTGCGATCGCTGGTACGAATCCGCCGCAGAAATCAGCCCTCACCCCCAGCCCCTCTCCCAAGGGGCGAGGGGAGAAAGAGAAGAGGGTAAACTTCATCGCTCCTTTTCGGAATGTCTAGAAGAGATTAAAAAATTTGATCGCATAGAAGTATTTGAACTAGCCGAAGAAAATCGTGGCGTAAATATGTCTAGTCGCTCGATTCCTGCGATTCCGCATCAGTTCGCTAAACTGGCGCAAACTATTCGTGACTATCGCGAACAAAAATATAAAATTATTCTTGTTTCAGCCCAACCTTCGCGTACCGTGGCACTTTTGCAAGAGCATGATTGCCAAGCCCAATTTATTCCCAATGTCCGCGATTATCCTGCGATCGATAAAACTCATAATTTACGAATCGCCGTGGCCTTTAAATATTCAGGTACTGCGGAAATTCAAGGTTTTGTGCTGCCCACTTATCGAATTGTGGTGATCAGCGATCGCGAGTTTTTTGGGCAACATGCTCTCGGCACTCCCAACTATGTTCGCAAACGTAGAAGAGCCGCTTCTAAACAAGTCGATCTCAATAAGCTTTCCGCAGGTGATTACGTTGTTCATAAAAATCATGGCGTGGGTCAATTTGTCAAACTCGAAAGATTGACTGTCAATAAGGAAACTCGCGAATATTTAGTTCTCAAATATGCCGATGGAATATTGCGCGTAGTTGTCGATCAAATGTCGATTCTGTCGCGCTATCGGGGCATGAATGAAGGCAAGCCCGAATTGCATAAGATGACAAGTAAGGCTTGGGTGAATACTACTTCTAAGGCTAAAAAAGCAATTAAGAAAATTGCCTTTGATTTGTTAGAACTCTATGCCAAGCGATCGCAACAACTTGGTTTCGCATTTCCGCCCGATAATCCTTGGCAACTGGAAATGGAAGATTCTTTCCCTTATCAAGCCACACCTGACCAACTCAAAGCAACTCAAGATGTCAAGCAAGATATGGAAAGTTCGCGCCCAATGGATCGGCTAGTTTGCGGTGATGTCGGATTTGGGAAAACGGAAGTTGCCATTCGCACAATTTTTAAGGCGGTGACAACGGGTAAACAAGCCGCCCTGCTCGTCCCCACAACAATTCTCGCACAGCAGCATTATCACAGTTTGCAAGAACGCTATGCCGCTTATCCTGTGAATATTGCGCTGCTCAATCGTTTTCGATCTACTGCTGAGAAGAAAGAGATTTGTCGCAAGCTGAAGACGGGAGAACTGGATATTGTCGTGGGTACACATCAACTTCTATCTAAAGATGTGGAGTTTAAAGATCTGGGGCTATTGGTAATTGATGAAGAACAACGATTTGGGGTAGCTCAAAAAGAGAAGATCAAAAGCATGAAAACAGAAGTAGATGTGCTAACTCTATCAGCAACGCCAATTCCCAGAACTCTCTATATGGCAATGTCTGGCGTGCGCGAGATGAGTCTGATTACGACACCGCCACCATCAAGGCGATCGATCATGACCCATCTCTCTCGCTATAACCCTGAATTAGTCCGCGCCGCGATTAGACAAGAACTTGATCGCGGTGGTCAGATTTTTTATGTAGTGTCGCGCATTGATCATATTGAAGAAGTTTCGGCGCGAGTTCATGAAATGTTGCCATCGGTACGCATAGCGATCGCCCATGGACAGATGCCAGAGTCAGAACTAGAACAAACTATGCTCACCTTTAGCAGTGGCGAAGCAGATATGATGATCTGCACCACGATTATCGAATCAGGTTTGGACATTCCGCGTGTGAATACGATCATCATCGAAGATGCTCAAAGATTTGGACTAGCTCAGCTTTATCAATTGCGCGGTCGGGTTGGACGGGCAGGTATTCAAGCCCATGCATGGCTGTTTTATCAAGAAAAAGGCGAATTAACTGATATTGCTCGTAAACGCTTGAAAGCAATTCAAGAATTCACCCATCTCGGCTCAGGCTATCAATTAGCGATGCGCGACATGGAAATTCGCGGCGTGGGTAATCTTTTAGGTTCAGAACAATCGGGACAGATTAACACGATTGGTTTTGATTTATATATGGAAATGCTGCAAGAGGCAATCGCCGAAATACGCGGCTCTGAAATTCCTGAAGTCGATGATACGCAAATCGATCTACCGCTTACCGCCTTTATCCCTGCGGAATATATTCCAGACGGCGATCGCAAGTTGAGCGCTTACAGATCTGTGGCTTCCGTAAGTTCACGGCGCGAACTCGCGCAAATTATCGATGAATGGAATGATTGCTATGGCAATGTTCCCTCGCCAGCGATGCAACTGATCAAAATAATGGAACTAAAGTTAATTGCTAAACGCATTGGCTTCTCTCGCATTAAACCCGACGGCAAGCAACATGTTGTCCTAGAGTCAAAAATGGAAGAACCTGCATGGAAATTATTACATCAGCATTTGCCAAGTCATTTGCAATCCCGCTTTGTTTATAGTCAGGGAAATGTAACAGTTAGAGGCTTAGGTATACTTCCTCCCGATAAGCAGCTTGATAATTTGATTGAATGGCTGGGTACAATGCAAATTGCCAAAACTGAAGCTTAATTATTAAAAGCAATATTATTGGAAAAGCAATGACGCGCCTAAACACTCGTCGTAATCCAAATTTTGCGGTTAACCATACCCAAAAACCGAATAGCAATCTTAAATAAGAATGTTACGATCGCTAGATGCAAATACAGGGCAAACGCAGGGACTCACAATCATGAAGTACTACACATTTGGCAATAATTTCCCCAATGGCGGCGGCGGTGGCGATCGCTGGTCAGGTGTGCGCTTTTGGCTAACGACTTTGCTCGTATTTTGGACATTTAGTGCGATCGGGCTAGGTTGGTTAGTCAACTCCTTCTTCATTTTGATTGGTCTGCTTATATTTGTCCCTGTAATTGGCTTTTTCGGTCTGCAATGGTGGGTTAAGCGCAGCATCGTCACCGCAGACTGTCCTGTATGTAGTTCGACTTTTACCGCCTCAAAGTCTAGCCAGTTCCAATGCCCTAGCTGTGGCGAACCTTTGCAAGAGCAGCAAAAAAAGTTTGTACGGATTACCCCAGCAGGCACTATTGATATTGATGTTCAAGTTATTGATTAATCAAAACGCCAACGCTGCAACCAAAATAATAAAGGCGACCATGTCGCCTTTATTATTTTGATGTAATTAGCCCATCTTTTCTGTAAAATACTGTTAATTCTTTTCAGCACAGGATGTCGCTATGCCATTGATTGCAACCGATAAAATTGTCAAAGACCTTGAGAAAGCTGGGGCTTTAGCAATGCGCGTCCCCCCTGAAGGTGGTTATGAAGGTCGTTACCAACTTCGACTCAAAAATGCGGGTTACGATATTCTTTTCATGTCCGCGCGTGGATTAGGTGATGTGAATAGTTATCTGACAGGTGTTCATGGTGTGCGTCCCGCGCATCTTGGCAAGACTGAAATTCGGACATACCTTATTCCACCTGCGATCCAATTTCGCCTTAATGCTTTACCTGCTAGGTCTAAGGGCTTAGTTGTGTGGATGATTGAGGGTAAATATTTGTCTAGGGAAGAACTAGAAACTCTCAGTCAGATTCCCGATCGCGATCCGCGTGTGAAAATTGTGATCGAAGTTGGTAGCGATCGCGAAGTAACTTGGCAACCACTCAAGCAATCGAATGCCGCCTAAAAAGCCATAAAAAAGACGAGTCGCTTTGCGACTCGTCTTTTTTATGGCTTTTTTTTGTCTGGAAGTTTCACAAACACGCGATCGCCTACTTTTACCCCATCTAAGATCTGAGTTTGATTGTCCACAGTTGTACCAATCGTCACGGGTCTAAACTGTGATTTACCTTTTTCATCAGCAATAAGCAAGCCTGTTTTACCTTCTTGCGTCACGATCGCCACGGTTGGCACGACCAGCGCATTGTCAATTTTTTTACCAATAAAGCGCAAATCGGTATTCATGCCTGATTGCAATTTATCTTTGCCAGTTTCTAGAGTTACACGCACTTGAAACGAGGTCACATTCTGCTCGATGATTGCTTCAGGGGCAATCAGTCGCACTTTGCCCTTAAAAACTTGAGAAGGGAAGGCATCAGCAATAATTTCCACTTCTTGACCAATTTTAATTTGCGAGATATCCACTTCAGGGACTTTAGCAATAATTTCTAAGCCATTCGCGATCGCCACAATCGAAGTCGAAGTCGATGAGTTACTTGCTGAAGCTGTCGTGGTGGGAGTGACAAACGCTCCTGCATTGGCATATTTTTGAGTAATAAGTCCCGCAAAAGGAGCGCGAACAACGGTGTCTTCGATCTGGACTTCGATTGTTCTGATCCCTGCGATCGCTTGAGCGAGTTGCGCTTCGGCGGCGGCAATATCTTCAACGCGACTACCATTTTGTAACAACTCGACTTGACGATTTGCTTCCGCCAGATTTGCTTGGGCTGTAACCAAGTCAGCTTGAGCGCTGCGATTGTCGGTTAGCACTTCATCAAAGCGATCGCTAGAAATTGCGCCTTCAGTTTGCAAGCCTTGAAAGCGTGAAGTTTTTGAGTTAGTTAATGCTAAGCGCGATCGCACAGACTCTAAGCGTCCCCGCACTGACTGCACCCTAGCCAGCGCCGCCGCCACATCTTCAGGACGGCTACCATTGCGTAGCTTGGCTAAATTTGCTTCACTAGCCGCCGCACTAGCTTGGGCTTGAAGAAGTTGGGGGAGCAAATTAGAATTATCCATTCTGGCAATAACTTGCCCCCGATTTACTCGCGCTCCTTGCTCCACCAATAGCTCAACTAGTCTCCCAGCCTGTTTTGGGCTGAGGTTAACAGTTTCAACTGGCACGACTGAGCCGCTAGATTTGATTTTGATCGCTAGAGACTTTGACTCAACTAGCTCGGTCTTATCATTGGCTGTTGAGCTTTGATTGCTGCTAGTCAAGACACGAAAAGCGACAAAGCCACCGCCTAGCAACACAACGAGTACAACTACAACTAGCCAAGGCTTTTTCGACGGGCTGTTGAGCTTATTATTTTCTTGTTTTTTGGGAAGAGTAGTTTGCATCGAAGTTAAGTTTGACCAAAGCTGACAGCTTGAAAAATTAGGCTTATATCAATAACCTATGATACTACTGTTAATTTTGCATCATCCCGCAGAATCAATGCTCTAGCTTTTGGCTGTACTCACAACCATCAAAAAACGTTATATTAGCAAAGTCAGAGACTCAACCAGACGCAGAATATTTGTAAATCCATTTGTTAAATTCATATTTGGGGTTAATAACTTTGTGAGTCAGCTTCCCACCGACTTAGATGATAAAACGCATATCGTACTTCATGGATCTAAAGGTGCGATGCATATTGCTCTTGTCGATGCGTATTCTTGGACATTAGGGCGTGGCTCAGAAAATGATATTCCCCTGTCTGATAAATGTGCATCGCGAAACCATGCGATGTTTCAGACTGTTGGCGAAAGTAGTTATTTTCTGATCGATCTTGGTAGTCGTAATGGTTCATTTGTGAATGGACGGCGAGTGACTATTCCTGTGAGTTTAAAAAATGGCGATCGCATCACCCTTGGCGAAACGAACCTAGAATTTTATTGTCCTGAAACTATCACTTCTCCCGACAATAGCACTTCTCACAATGACGAAAATACTGATGCGGCGGCGACAGCGATGCTACATAAGCGGCAACTTATTACAGTTTTAGTAGTTGATATTCGTGACTTCACAAAACTGACTCAACAAATGGATGAGCATATTCTCTCAGAGGCGATCGGGACATGGTTTCGTCTCGCTGGCGAAATTATCGATCGCCATAGCAGTTGGGTGGATAAATATATTGGCGATGCGGTAATGACTGTCTGGATTCATGAGATGGGAAAAGGCTCAGATACGGTCGCGACTCAAGATATGCTCAAAGTCTATCGCGCCCTGCATGAACTCTACGAAATGAGTAACCAACTCAATGAACAGTTTGATTTTCCGTTTCAATTGCGGGTGGGTGCAGGTGTAAATACAGGATATGCGATGGTTGGTCAAATGGGAACTAGCGAGCATCCTGATTACACGGCTCTAGGTGATACGGTCAATGCTGCTTTTCGATTGGAGTCATCGACGAAGCAGTTGGGATTAGATGTGGCGATCGGTTCTGCGACTTACAGCCATACGCCATACGCGGCGGTTTTGCTGCCACTCAAGCAATACTCAGTAGAGCTTAAAGGTTATAGCGCTCCCACAATTACCTATGCTGGAACTTTTAAAGAGCTAGGTACATACATTGAGAAACTGGATGCAGATTGACGCTCTACCTTATGCCAAGATTTCAAAGCCGACTTTTTAATTGGATCGATCGCTCATTACCTGCTCAACTAGGACGCAGTGTGAGGAGATCGCTCGATCAGAAAATTCAACAGCTTACGGGACTGCCTC
>JBBRQX010000090.1:0-8599 GCA_038225745.1 Pseudanabaenales cyanobacterium
ACCCTTGCTGAAGATACAACTTTTTCTCAAACTTGACAGATGCACCAAAATTAGAAAGCTGTACTGGCTCCATCCCCTGTCCGCGATCGGTGATACTCAAACAATATTTTGTATCGTCGTAACTGCCCAAAACATTGATAGTAGAACCTTCATAGGAAAATTTGAACGCATTATCAATAATTTCCTTAACAATCACATTTAAATAATGATCTGAAATTTGAATAATTGCATCTTTAATATCAATATTTAAATCAGAAACACGATTATAGTTTTCGGCAATACTTTTGGCACAACTTGTTATTTCGATATCAACAAAAGTGGCTTTACTATTGCGAATTTGATTCGTCCACTCTGTATTATTCTCCGTTGACTCTAGCTCAGCATATAGCAAAAACTTTCTCACCATGTTATGCATGTCTCGACCTGCTTTACGAATTCGCTTACCCATATCGGGGACTTCGTGAGCTTGCATTGCATGATAATTTTTGACCAAAATATCCGCCAAACCCATAACTTCGATCGCAGGAAATAATAACTGATGTGGTAATGACTTAGAAATATTGCCGCGTAAGTTTTCTAACTCTTGTTTGTAATAACTATTAATTGTTTCTTGCTTCTTAAATTGTGCGGCGATCGCCCCCAATAATTCATCTCTAGTAAATGGCTTCGTCAAGTAGTCATCTGAACCTAAGTCCATACCTTGTCGGAAGTCAGTTTTATTGGACTTGGCACTAAGAAATATAAAAGGAATTGTCGTTGTCGCAGGATTATTACGAAGGGCCGTGATCACCCCATAGCCATCAATTTCAGGCATCATGATATCGCAGATAATTAAACTGGGAATATGCTGCTGCGCCATCTCTAAACCAGTCCGTCCATTATCAGCACTAATCACCAGATGCCCTTCTGCTTGGAGCATTTTAGTGGTGTTCAGCAAAACATTAGGATTATCTTCGATCAGGAGAATTTTTTTCATGGACGATTTCTAATGCCTTTACAGCCTATTGAGAGTTTGAGTGACACAGATAATTTTTTGAAAGTGTCGCTTCGCGACACTTTCAAAAAATTATCTGGTTTCTTTGTCAGCGCAAGGCGCTGTAGTTAACATTATAGCAATCAGTTATATTTCTCTAATTTCCTGATTTCTGGCGATCGCTATAGATATGACCATCAGAACTTGGTAAAATAACCGTAAATTCAGTACCGACATTTAACTGACTTTGCACCGATATCGAACCATTATGAATGTCAACACAGTTTTTGACAATTGACAGTCCTAATCCAGTTCCAGGTAGTATTCCCACATTTTTACCGCGATGAAATGCGCTAAACAGATGCTCTAAGTCTTCTTCAGGAATACCGATACCGCGATCAATAATTACAAAGGTTATATATTCCTGATCGATAGTAATTTTAAAATCAATTGTTTTATCCTTTGAAGAGTACTTAATTGCATTTGTGATTAGGTTGGTTAGAATTTGACGCAATAATTTCTCATCCATTCTAACGATCAAAGGTGGCAAATCATTTCGTAGATGAGAATTACTAATCGATATATTCGTTGATGAAATATGTAGAAACGAATTAAGAGTATATTCTTGAGCGAACGTTCTTTGCAATTGGCGCAAAATTTGATTGCAAAAACTTAAAATATCAAATTGAGTGAGATTAATTTTTGTTCTGTTAGTATTACCATTGCTTAGAAATAATACATCTTCCATAAGCTCCGTCATATGTTTGACCTCAGATTGAATTTGATGCAATTGTTCAACCTTTTCTTCTTTAGTCCATTCATAATATTCAAGTAATTCTGATGCACTTTGAATCGTAGTCAAAGGTGTGCGAAACTCATGGGACACAATTGAGATACAGTCGGTCTTCATCTGGCTAAGTTCGCGTTCCTGTTTAAGCGATCGCGCTAATACCTCAGCAGATAATTTCAATTGCTCATTTTGCTCTTGTAGTTTCCTCTGTAATGAACATAGCCGCAGGTGGGTTTCGATTCTGGCTAATACTTCAATTAGTTGAAATGGTTTGCTAATGTAGTCCACTCCACCGACTGAAAAAGCTTCCACTTTTTCCGTGGATTCTTCTATCGAACTAATAAAAATAACTGGAATATTTTTAGTTTCTGGATTAGCTTTTAACCTCATACATACTTCGTAGCCATTCAGTTCAGGCATCCGAATATCTAGTAAAATTATGTCAGGTGGTTGTTGATCAACTTGCGCCAATGCTTCCAATCCACTAGTAGCCTGTCGGACTTCATAGCCCTGCTTGACTAGCATCAACGATAATAGTTGAATATTATAAATAGTATCGTCAACTATGAGAATAGAAGCATTACTTAAGTCTTTTTGCTTGTTAGTTTGATCTAAGTCTTGATTGGTCATAATAGGTAGATTTAATGTTTTTAGATTTAATGTTTTTGGGATAGTATTAAGTATCTATGCGACTATCAATAATTCTTCCTTGTCTCAATGAAATTCGTCATGGTTATCTAGAGAATATTCTCACTAATTTAGTTGGTCAAGATGGCGAAATTGAAATTATTACAGTTGTCAGTGTTAGTGATGACGGTACTGACAATATTTTAGAAGAATATACAAAACGATATGCTCAAGTGCAAATTGTGCGATCGCTTGCCAAAAATCGCGCTCAGAGACTAAATGATGGTATTGCCATTAGTACGGGTAACATCATTTTATTACATCATCCTGCAACACTTTTGCCAGAACGCATAGTCTTGCAGTTAATCGAGCAGACTTTAGGATCTGGCGGTCAATGGGGAGCATTTCGCCATAGTTTTGATTTTACACATTGGTTACTACACTTTACGTCTTGGTATTCTGACAACGTGCGCGTTAAGCAAAAAAGCTTAGTCTATCTCGATCATTGTCCGTTTATCGATCGCCAACTTTTAGCACAAATTGGCAATGTCCCCGACCTCGATATTTTTGAAGATACAGTATTAAGCGATCGCCTCCGTCAATTCTCAAAACCATTGCTAGCTCAGGGGCAGGTAATCACCTCAGCCAGACGGTTTCGGCAGAGAGGAATATATCGCCATGCTATGCTCAATCAATTGCTAAAAATTTGTTATCACTTCAACATTGACCCGCGTTGGCTCAATCTTTTGTACGAACAAAAGGCTAGTATTAACGTCAAATATGACCAGTAAATTAAATAAAACCCAAGATATTGGTGGTGCGGCGCGAAGCGCCACCAATATCTTGGGTGAATTAGTACATACGATCTTAGTGAGGAGTTTTTAAGGGTGATTGGTTCTCATAATTTCGGCAAAAACAAGCGATCGCCACAACAAAAATCTTGGCAATCGCCCCTATATCGTGGTTTGCATCGTGGTGGCGATATCTTATTTGCAACTTGGGTCGGGCTGATTTGTGCCGTACCACCCTGCTATATGCAGACTGATTTCCAAATGTCAGTTGAGGCTGCCGAACTAAAACTTGCTCAAGCCGTATTGCCGATCGCGCCGCGTGCAGTTAATCCCCTCACCCTTGATCTCACCGATGATTTATTAGAAAGCGATCGCCCTAATCTGCTGCAAGCGATCGACAATAGCATTCAATATATTCGCACTCCCGCCGCCGCCAAACGCTATCCTGTCGCGGGAATCAGTCAGGATTTAATGGAGCGCAGTTTGGTGCGCTTTCGTCGCCTCGTGCAAGTGTCTCGCACTGCCAAAGACCTCCAGCAAGCTGTGAGTCGCGAATTTGATCTATATCAGTCCGTGGGACGCGATGGCAATGGCAGCGTCCAGTTTACAGGCTATTACGAAGCGGTATATAAGGCGAGTCGGACTAAAACTAAGGAATTTCCATATCCGCTTTATCGGTTGCCATCTGATTTTCAGCAGTGGCGATCGCCGCATCCTACCCGCGCCATGCTCGAAGGTAGTCAGCAAATGGCAGGATTAGAAATTGCATGGTTAAGCGATCGCTTTCAAGCATTCTTAGTTCATGTCCAAGGTTCGGCAAGATTTGAATTACCCGATGGCAATTTATTAACCGTTGGCTATGCTGGCAAGACCGATCAGCCCTATCGCTCAGTTGGAGCCGAGCTAGTCCGCGATGGCAAAATGCGTCTTGAAGATGTAACGCTCCAAACCTTAATTGAGTATTTCAAAAAAACCCCCCAAGATTTAGTCATGTATCTAAATCGCAATCCCAGTTTTGTCTTTTTTCGGGAAACCAATGGCAAACCCGCAACAGGTAGCCTTGGCTTGCCAGTCATCGCGGAGCGATCGCTTGCCACTGACAAAAAAATCTTCCCCTCTGGCGGTCTTGCCCTCGTCCGCACCACCATCCCCTTTGAAAACCCCACCACAGGCAAGCTGGAACTACACCAAATCCAACGCTTCGCGCTCGATCAGGATACGGGCGGCGCGATTCGGGGCGCGGGGCGTGTTGACATCTTTATGGGAACAGGCGATCGGGCTAAGCAACGGGCTGGGCTAATCAAAGGTGATGGCGAATTATATTATCTTGTATTAAAAAAATAGCCCAATTCAAAAAGCTGTAGCGCACGCGCAGCCTGCGCTACAGCTTTTTGAGTTTTACTTAATGAGGAAAATTATGCCCCAAGTCAATCCTTTCACAATCAGAATGCAAGTTGCAAGGATGTTTGAGCAAGGTCAATCACTTTTTGCTGAACTCAAAGTCCAAGACTGGCTCAAAGAACGTAATTACAATCCTAAGGACTATGTAATTCGCTTCCATCAAAAAATGGCTCCCGTTGGTGCAAAGTCCTCGGTAATTGTCGAAATAGAACTTATTCGCAAGGATGGTCAACCCATTGACGAATGGATACAACAAGAAATCAATCGTCAAAGCTAAAACCCGAAAAAGTCATGGCTTTTTTGGGTTCAATCCGAAAAATAGGTGCAGCGCTCCGCGCCGCACCTATTTTTTAGGGTTTGATTTTTATTTGGCTTACAGACCTAAAGGTTGATATTCGGCATGTAGTTGCGCGTTGACAATAATTGCGGTGATGCCTTCCATCAGGTATTGCATGAGCGTGGCGATCGCATCATCAAAATGGTCTGGCTGAGGATGCGTCAGCGTAATCACCCCGATCGCATCAACGCCATAGATTAAAGGAACTGCCAGCGCCGAACGAGCTGCGTATGGTTGATCTGGCAACTGCACCCAGCGATCGTCGATGACAGCATCGTAGATGATCCCAATCTGGCGATGGCGCAATGACCAACCTGCTAAACCATCGTCTAACACTTTAGAAATCAAAGTATCTTTGAGATCGCGGGTTACAGGGCCACGAGCGAGAATACTCTCTACGATCGTACATTCTTCATCGATCAAAAAAATACTCCCCTCACCCGCCTCCGTATATTTGGTGAGAGTCTCTAACGTATGTTTGAGAGTAGTTTTGAGAATCAGGCTGCCACTTACAGACTGGACATAGGAAATTGAGCTTTTCAGTAAATTTGTTTGCAACTGGAGCGCCGACTGAGCCACAGTTAGCAAGGCGCGATCTTCTAGATTGGATTGAAAAGGACTTACGTTTAGGCGATCGCGGCTCGGCGGCTTTTGTTCATTTATTACTTTTAGATTCATGCGCGATTCCAATTTACTGATTCCAAAAAGTGTAAACCGATTTTTGGGTTTTCAGTGTCTTACTTTCCAATGAAGAATTAGTGGTGCGGCGCTCCGCGCCGCTAATTCTTGGGTTTTAATGTCTATTTTTGTATTGAGAAGGTAATAATTGTGGCAAACCCATGAATCGGGCGAGAGAATTGAAAAAACAAATGGCAATAAATTGCTAATTGGGCGCTTATGTGATATATATTCTAGCCTAAATTCCTTAATGAAATTCCTCCTATGAATGCCACAGCCCTCGCAAATCCTTCGGAAAATACAACAGCCAATCTTCAGCAGGAAATCAATTCACTTAAGGTCGATTTAGAGCAGAAAGATTTGCTAGTGCAGCAGCTTTCTGAAGAGCTTTTTCGTTTGGTGAAGGGGAACACCGCCTTTTTGCCCAACGCTGAGGTGCATGAGCAGCATTCGGAAGAAATGCGCTGTTTAGCCGAAAAACTCGTCCTCATTGAAAATCAAGTAATCGCATCTCAAGCGCAAATCCAAGATCGCGATCGCGAAGCGGTGGAGTTACGCAATACCATCCAAGAAATGAGTGATCGCAATCGGATGCTTGAGCAAGTCGTGCAGGAATTGCCAAATATTTATCGCGCTAAATTTGCGGAACGGATCGTGCCGATCAAGCAAAAAATCGAAGCTTTACAAAAAGAAAACCGTCAACTGCACATTGAGTTGCAAAGTCTCAGTTTCCGCCTGTCGGGGCGCACTCGCCGCCCATCCGCACAGCAGCAACGTCTAGAATTACCAAGGGTAATGCCAGCTTTGGGTTAATAACCTCGACTTTTTCTGTAGAATTAAGCTTATAGGTTGTAGCTTTAAGATTTTTTTAAAAATAAATTTGAGGATTAAAACAGCATGACTACTAGCCCCGAAGTAAAAGCAGACAGTCCGAAGGTCGAAAATACAGACAAAAATCGCCCTACTAAATCTAAGTCCGAAACAACTACCAAAACAGATACAGTAGACATTGCAGCTTTGGCTGTGAAAGAAGAAGCTAAGCCTGACGCTGCACCTATTGCCCAGAAGGGTTCATTAACCGTGACTGAAACTCTTAAGCATTATGGCGATCGCCCCATTACTGATGGCGGCTTCCGTGCCGTGGAATATTTCAACAGTTCGGGCGAGCGTCCCATTCAAGCTAGCAAATTAGCAATTACCAGCACTTACACCACCATGGGCGGCGAACGTCCGATTGTGAGCAGTGGTGTGCATGTGATCAGCACATTTTTCTCTTCGGGCGAACGTCCTATAGTTGAAGATGGCTTTGTGATTGTCGATAAATTTTGTATGGCAGGCGAACGTCCTATTGGTTCGTCAGGCTTAGTGATTGACGAAACTTACTCCCAAATGGGTCAGACCAGACCTGTTGCATCTAATGCGCTCGACAATGTAGGACTGATGGGTTACATCGACTAATTTGTTGAATATTTAAAAAACAGCAATTTCCAATCAAACGAACCACAGTAAAATTTTTAAAAGGGTTGCGAAGCAACCCTTTTAAAAATTTTACTGGTTCTAGTTTGAGCGCGAAGCGTTGTAGGTTAGATACGGGTATAAATTCTAGGTTGTGCGATTTTTGAAGATCTGATGGATACAAAACTGACTGCGTTAAAAGATAAGTTATTTTCAGGTAAAGAGGCGAATCAATTACCTGCGATCGCCGAATTAGCCAATCTTGGAGAGGAAGGCTTACAAATATTTGATGAATTTATCCAAGCTCGGAAAGCGGCTAATACTGATGTGACATGGATCGATGGCAAAATCCATCAAACTTTATTGCAAAGCGATTTACCGAAAGCGATCGCGATCGCCCAAATTCATTATCCTCATGGTGTCGTTACGTTGAAGTCTGAAAAGGCGATCGACTATCAACCAATTCAAATCTTGCTAGCAAAGCAAGACTTTGAAGAGGCGGATCGGATTACTAGCAAAAAATTATGTGAGGCGGCGAGTGCTGATGCTTTGGCGCGAGGTTGGCTATATTTCACTGAAGCAAAGTCAATTCCAATTAGCGATCTGCAAACGATTAATCAGCTTTGGCTAGTTTATTCTGAAGGTAAGTTTGGCTTTTCGGTACAGCGCAAAATCTGGCTTAGTCTGGGCAAAGGGTGGGAAAAGCTCTGGCTAAAAATTGGCTGGAAGAAAGATGGCTCGTTTACCCGTTATCCCAATGAATTTATTTGGAGTATCAATGCCCCAAGAGGGCATTTGCCACTTTCTAATCAATTACGCGGTAACAAAACCATGCAAGCAATTTTTACGCATCCTGCTTGGTAAGCGCTACGTGCTTATAATTCCCCAACATGTCGCGTTGCACCATTTTGGGAAATTATTATTTTCATCAGCTTAGGGCGATGACAAATGCAGAAAAAAATGACTTTAAAGCTCCCGATCGCCAATATTTTCAATACTGCATCGCGGGGAATAGCCGTCACCGCTATTAGTGGCTATCAAAAATTTATTTCACCACATAAGGGCTTCATTTGCGCCCATCGCGTTCTTTATGGCTGCGAATCTTGTTCGCAATATTTTAAGCGCGTGATTACTGAAGATGGAATTTTTGAGGCGATCGCCAGTGCTAAAGGTCGATTTCAAGAATGTCGAGAAGCCAATGAAATCGTCAAAAAGCGTCGAGCTAAACGCAAAGTAGCGCAAAAGTATTACGCAAATAGGATGATGACGATCGAACCAGATAATCCTGAAAATCCAGATAATTCTAATCTGCCTGAAGAATCTGATATTCCAAATAGCATCAGGGGAGCGCGATGGGATCGTAAAAAGCGATCGCAAACTAATAATCGCGAAAGTAATAACAATAATAATAACTGCGACTATTTTGATGGTTGCTTTGATTACGCTGACTTACTCAATGCCATTCCCAGTGATTGCGGCAATGGTCGCCATTGTGACAATGCCGATTGTTTATCAGGAATGGATTGCAGTGGGCTAGACTGTGGAAG